>JBQCJS010000054.1:0-8262 GCA_051952485.1 Thermomicrobiales bacterium
CGTGCTCCACGATCCTGGTGACGAGGACCTCGCCATCGGGCGTGCAGAGGACGCCTTTCGCGCTGGAGGTTCCGATATCGACGCCGAGGAGTAACGTTCCGGGCACGGGTGCTCCTGTCCTGCAATCATCCGTTCGTGTGGCGTGATTGTAGGACAGGACGCGGTCATCTCGGCCAGTGGGTCTGGAAGGCGGCGCGGAGCCGTCGCCACGCTTCCTGCCCGGGCTGGAGCCCTCGCGAGACTCAGTCCCTGCCCGCGGGTTCCACGCGGAACACGACGTCGTGTGATGCCCGGCCGGCATTCGAGGTGTCGTACGTGATGTCGTTCTCCATCACCTCATAGCCGGGCGCGAGCGAAGCCTCGTCGAGGTGCACGGTGACAACGCTCGCGATCGGGGCGTCCGGTGCGCACGCATGCACGTGGCTCCGATCGTCGGGGTCGGTCGTGATGGTGCATTGGCCGACAATCTCGCCGTTGTGGAGGACCGAGATCTCTGCGCCATAGCAGCCGACGGGATCGCTGCACCCCACGACGATTCCGCCCTTCGCGTCCGACGCCGTCGTGCCGGTGCTCCCGGAGCCACCGGTGTAGACCCCGACGTAGATGATCTGTGGTCCGGTGCCGGATGCGATGGTGAAGGATGGTCCTACCACATCGTCGACGAGCACCTGCCAGCCGGACGGAATGCCGCTGAAAGTGATGGGGTGCGTCCCGACCGGGACATCGAGGAAGTCGATCTGGCCGTCGACCAGGTCCTCGTCGCAGCCGACATTGCTGGCGCCGACGAGTTGCATGCAGATCGGCGACGGGTCGACCTTGGTGTAGGTTCGGCTGTCCACGAAGACCACCGAGACGTTGCGCGTCCTGGCGGTGTTCTGCCGGGGGGCCTGCTTGACGAGGTATCCCACCGGAACCGCGGGGAAGGCGTCGTCGATCGTGATCCGGAAGTCGCTGACTGGCTGATAGCCAGCCGGGGCCGTGGTCTGGTGGACGGTATAGGTCCCGGGTTCCATGTCGGCGAACGTCACCTGGCCGTCACCGTTCTCGTCGCAGCCGACATTGCTGGCGTCAACGAGCACATAGCAGGTCCCGGTCAGGAGGGCCCCATCGGGGTCCCGGGTGATGAGGGAGATGTCCTTGGCGCTGGCGGACTGCTGCCCACCGGATGCGCGGGTCGAGACGATGGTCGCGGTGAAGCGCTCCCAGCCGTCGCTGGACGCGTTGCCGGTCACCCGGATCGTGAAGTCGCTGACGGCCCGCCCCGGCCCGAGGTCGGCGGTCTGCCGGACCGTGTAGGTGCCCAGCGGCACGTCCTCGAAAGTGATCTTGCCGTCACCGTTCTCGTCGCAGCCTTCGTTTCCATACCCGACCAGGATGTAGCAGGCATCGTAGGCGGGCTGACCGCCTTCCAGCGTCACGATGGCGATGTCGGACATCCGGGCAGACGACGAACCGCCGGTACCGACGATGGTCGCGGAGAATCCTTCGTATCCCGCCGAATTGATGTTGCCACGCACATCGATCGTGAAGTCGTTGACGGTGCGTCCGGGTCCGAGATCGGCCGTCTGGTGCACCGTGTAGGTCCCCCACGGAATCTGGGCGAACATCACCCGGCCATCGGCGTTCTCGTCGCAGCCGACATCGCTGTACCCGACGATCACATAGCAGGCATCGTAGGCGGGTTGGCCGCCCTCCGTCGTGAAGATGGCGACATCGGAGTAGCCGCCCTGTGCCGATGCGCCGACCGTCGCGCCAAGCCATCCCGTCGCGAGCAGCGCCAGTGCCCCCACGATCCGCAGGCCGATTCCCATGATCGTTCCACCCATCCGATGCTCCTCCGGATACGCCCAGCCTGGACCTCGGCGGTGTGCCCGCGACCAGACCCGGAACCTGTGTCCTCTCTGTAGTGCCCGGATTCCATCCTACCCCGGCGGGTGTATCAGGACAAAGCTCTCGCATGGCGAATCGGCGAAGTTGGCCCTAAGGGGCCATCGCACAGCGGTTGCACGGGGTGTGGAAACGTGAAAGTGGGAGTGAGTGGCCGGGTCAAGGCTGATGCACACCGGGCTCACGAGAGGCCGGTACTCGTCGCCGATCAGGGTTCAGTGCCGTCGAGCCAGCGCTGCATCACGGTCACCGGCGACCGTTCGTAGCCGAGGTGCTCGTAGAAGGCGAGGACCGTCGTGTTCGTCGGGCGGACCATGAGTTGCACCTTGCGCACGCCGCGTTCGCGCAACCAGTCCTCCCCGGCCTCCACGATCCGCGCGCCCAGGCCTTCGCCCTGATGGTCCGGCGAGACCGCCACGTAGTAGAGCCAGCCGCGATGGCCGTCGTGGCCGACCAGCACGGAGGCGACGATGCGGTCGTCCAGCAGGCCCGCCAGGATCTCCGATGCCTGGCCCGCGCGGGCGAAGGCGATATCGTCCAGCGGCGGGTTGTAGGAGACGACGAGGTTGCAGGCCGTCCAGAGGTCGGCAAGCTCCTGTTCCCGGCCGTCCGGGAGCGGCAGGATCGCGAACTCCTGATGATGCTCCGTCATCGGGTCACTCCTATGGCACGATGATCGTCTTCAGGACATCGCCACTCAGTGCCTGCTGCATCGCGGCGTCGAAATCGGCCAGCGGATGCGCCTCGGCGAGCAGCGGCTTCACGTTCACGGAATCGTCGGCCAGCGCGGCGATGGACGGCGCGTAGCCGTTCGGCCCGAGGTGGGAGCCGTGGACGTTCAGCTCCTTCGTGTCGCCGATGATCGTCCAGTTCACGGTGGCCGGTTCGTTGAAGACGCTGAACTCCACGAACGTGCCGGCCTTGCGGATCATCTGGAGACCCTGGTTGACGCCCGCCGGGTTGCCGCTCGCCTCGATGTAGACATCACAGCCGTAGCCGTCCGTCAGGTCGAGGACCTGCTGCACGGCGTCTCCCTGCGTGACGTCGATCGCGACATCGGCGCCCATCTGCCGCGCCACCTCCAGCCGGTAGGGGCGCGTGTCGAGCGCGAGCAGCGTGCCGGGCTTCTTCAGCTTCGCGATCTGGAGCATGCAGAGGCCGATGTTGCCGACGCCGCCGATCACGACAGTGTCGCCCTCGCGGATCTCGCCGCGATCGACCGCGTGCCAGGCGCAGGCCATCGGCTCGATGTAGGCGGCCTCGGCGTCCGTCAGGGACTCGGGGACCGTGTGGAGCACGCTCTGGGCGTGGAGCCTGTTGAAACGGGCCATGCCGCCGTGAGTCTGCTTCTTGAACCCGTAGATCCAGTGGCGGCGACAGAGCCACGAGAGCCCGGTGGTGCAGTACCGGCACTCGCCGCAGGGGACGATCTGCTCGGCGACCACGCGATCGCCCTCCTTGATGCCCCACTTCTCGCCGGCACCCTCGCCGAGGGCCACGACGCGGCCGGCATATTCATGACCGGCGATCACCGGTCCTTCGACGTAGCCGCCGGAGCCATCCGTGCCCCAGAAGAGGGGGCCGCCCAGGAAGCACTTCATGTCGGAGGCGCAGATGCCGACCGCGCCCACCTCGATGATCGCCTCGCCAGGCCCGGCCTCGGGCACCGGCACTTCCTCCACGCGATAGTCGCGCGGGCCGTGGGTCACGACTGCCAGCATCGTCTCGGTCATCGTTCATCTCTCACGCACAAAGGCGGGACCGTTTCTCCACAGGTTCGCCATCGGGTTGCCAGGCACGGTCAAGTATCCTGCATCCACGAGGGCGGCGCGAGCGGCACGGTCGCCGCGCACGGATGCGACGGGCAGCGAGTGGAGGGTGATGGTGGCCGGACGGAGGGATCGTCGCAAGGAGCCGGGGACGTGGCCAGTCGCGCCACGCCTGGGCGATGCGCGCGGGTTGACAGAACGTGACGCCGAGGCGATGCGGACCGAGGCCGCGATCGAGCGGGGCGCCCTGCGGCGGCTCCAGGTCCCTGGCATCGTCGCCCGCGACCTGGTGATCCGGGAGAGCGAGGTCGCCTCGCTGGGCGCGGCGGCCGCGACGCTCGATCGTTCCGTCTTCGAGGATTCCCGGCTGAGCGCCTGCGATCTCGTGGGGGCCACCCTGGAGCGGTCGCGCTGGACCCGCCTCGTCCTGGACGGGTGCCGTCTCTCCGGGGCGAACCTCGATGGCTCCGTCCTGCACGATGTGGCATTCGTCGATTGCCAGCTGGAGCACCTGCGGTTGCAGGGCGCACGGCTGGAGGGTGTCTCGTTCGTCCGCTGTTCCCTGCGGGGGGCGTACCTCATGGAGTCCACCCTGGCGCGTGTCCGCATGATCGATTGCGACCTGCGGGAGATGGACGTGCGCCACGCGGCGTTGACGGCCGTCGATCTCCGGCAATCGCGGCTGGAGGAGATCGGGCTGGCCGTGGACCAGTTCGCCGGGTTGACGGTGACCACCGAGCAGGCGCTCGATCTCGCCATTCGTATCGGCGGCCTCTCCGTGGACGACCGTGTCGTGCTCGCGGACGGGCGCTAGCGCATGGGTTTCGACTTCATCGTCGAACCGGCGGCGATCGCGGTCGTGCTGGGGGCGCTGCTCTCCGTGGTGCTGGTCGTGCCGATGATCGCGGTCCAATACCGGCAGTGGGGGACGCTCAGCTTCAGCCGTCTCTTCCTCATCCTCGCCTTCATGCTCTACCTGATCGCGGTCCCGATGTATACGTTGCTCCCGACGGGGCTCGATATCGACCGCATCTGCGACCTCGGGATCAGCCCGAAACCCCGGCTGGAGGCCTTCCGGTTCGTCCACGACCTGCGGTGGGCGGCCCGGACGATGACGCCGCGCGCCTTCATCGGCAGTGCGCTGGTCCAGCAGATCGTGCTGAACGTCATCCTCTTCATCCCGCTCGGGATCTTCCTGCGGAAGCTGAACCGGCTGCCGGTATGGGCCGTGGTGCCGATGGGCTTCGGGCTCTCGCTCCTGATCGAGACGACCCAGCTGACGGGCAACTGGGGCCTGAGTCCCTGCCCCTATCGCCAGTTCGATGTGGACGACATCATCCTCAATACCACCGGCACGATTCTCGGAGTCCTCGTTGCGCCGTTGCTGGAGATCTTCCCCGGCGTGCGTCTGCGGGCCGCCGATCGCAGCCGGATTCGCCCGGTGACCCGGAAGCGACGCCTCGTGCAGCTCTTCTGCGACTGGATGATCTTCACCCTGGTGGCGCAGGTGGGGGCAGCGGTGGTCATCGTGGTGCTGGATGGGGTGAATGTCATCGACGCGGCGACGCGCGGGGGAGCCGTGGGCGGCCTCGTGACCCTGCTGGCCGGGGCGGTGCTCTTCGTCGGTTTCCCGTTGCTGACCCACGGCGAGACGCCCGGCGAGCGGATCGTGCTGATCTCCGTGAAGACGCGGGACGGGCGCGAACCGCGCATGGGCCGCATCCTCATCAAGGCATTCGCTGGGTGGATGCCCTTCGTCATCCTCGCGGCCATCGCGATGGACGGCCACGTCTGGGCGCACGCGCTGAACCTCGCCTGGATCGGGTTCTCCCTGCTCTATACCGCCCGCCATCCGGAGGGCCTGTCGATGCGGCTGAGCGGGCTGCGCCGGTTCGACGACCGCGTGCCACTTCCCCATGGCGGGGCTGCGTTCGCTCCGCCCGGCACGCTGGGGGATAGCCCGACCCGCTGAAGCATGGAAGCCCTGCTTCCCCCGGCCGCGCTGGTTGCCCAGAATGGACCCACGAACGACAGCCGCCCGCGACCATGCGGGTGACATCGGCAGGGGAGGTCCATCGTGGCAACATCCGTGGCGCCGCAACGGCGGCAGACATTCCAGCAATCCCGGGATTCCCGCGCGGAGCCAGGCATGGGAGCGTCCCATGTCGCGCTGCTGCTTCACGCGGGGGTGGCGGGAAGCGTCGTCATCGCGCTCGCGGTCATCAATGCGCTGGTCGATACCTCCGTCTGGTGGGTCCTGTGGGTCGCCTGGGCATGGAGCATGGTGCTCGCGCTCCATGCCGGCGCGGTGGTGCCATGGCGGGGCTGGCTGGGCGCACATGTCGCGGTGAGCGGCCTGTTCTGCGTGGGCATCGTCGCGACCAATCTCGCGCTCGGTGGCGGGACCTGGTGGCCGTGGGTGGTGACGGCCGTGCTGGCGTTGCTCGCCGGACACTGGCTCGTGGCAGTGCGCCGGGTCCCGGTCCTGGCGGCGCAGGCAGTGACGAGTGGCATCCTGCTCGCCGAGGTGGTGACCGCGAACCTGCTCTATCCCTCCGATCGGTGGGACGCGGGGCTCTCGATCTCCGGGGCGCTGCTCGCCCTGTGCCTGATGATGGTCGGCACCCTCGTCGTCACGGGCCGGCGGTCCCGCTGAGACACGGTTCAGTCCCGACCGCCGGCGGACGAGGTGGCCACACCGCTCGGATGCCGCCCATCCGGGAGAAACGGAGCGGATGGGGATTGCCTGGCGACCGGGCGTGGCCCTATTGTGGTGGCGGGACCCAATCACTGGTGCGGGACACGCCTGTCTTGCCTGGCACACCACCTTCAGGAGCACTCATCATGCCTCTTCGCTCCACGGGCGAACCGCCCCGGTCCGCCCGTCTGAACCGTCGCCGGATGCTCGAGCTTGCGGGCGGCGCGACCCTGCTCGCCGCGCTCCCGCCTCACACCATCGCGGCGCGCCAGGATGCGAGTGCCACACCAGGGGCAACGCCCGCGGCGTCGCCTGCAGCGGCGACCGGTCCGATGACGTTCCCGATTCCAGGGACGCTGGCCGCCGACGCTTCCCCCGAGTTCCGGACGGTGGCCGAGGCGCTGGTGGACGCGATGCAGCGCCACGCCGTGCCGGGGGTGGCGCTGGGGATCCTGGCCAACGGGCGGGAGGAACATGTCACGTTCGGCGTGGCCAGCATGTCCTCCCTCGAACCGGTCATGCCGGAGACGCTCTTCCAGATCGGCTCCCTCTCGAAGACCTTCACGTCCACCGCCATCTGGCATCTCCACGATTGCGGAGCCATCACGATCGATGAGACGGTCCAGCAGTACCTGCCGGACCTGAAGACCGTCGATCCATCCGTCGCGGAGACCGTCAGGGTCGCCAACCTGCTCGATCACACGCCCGGCTGGTACGGCGACGAGGGATACGACACGGGCGACGACGACGATGCCATTGCCCGCTACGTCTCCGAACGCCTCCCGGAATTGCCGCAGCAGTTCCCGATGGGGGAGTTCTTCTCCTACAACAACGCCGCGTTCACCGTGCTCGGGCGCCTGGTCGAAGTCGCGACGGGGACCACCTACGACGCCGCGATGGAGAGCCTGATCTTCGGTCCGCTCGGTCTCGCGGATACGACCCTCGATCGCGCCGAGGTGCTGCGCCGGCCCTATGCCGATGGCCACTACGCCGGCCCGATCAACGGGCGGACGAGCCTCACCGTGCAGACACCGCTCTGGGTGCCGCGTTCCATCGATCCCGCAGGCGGCATCTGGTCGACCACGCGGGACATCATCCGGTACGCGCGGTTCCACCTCGCGACCAGCACCGACCTGCCGGCATCGAGCGGGACGGTGGTCTCGCCGGAGAGCCTGCTCCGGATGCGCGAGCCAGTGGTCAAGGCCCCGGGCCTGGAGATCAGCATGGGGCGCGACTGGTTCGTGCAGGACATCGATGGCGTGCGTGTCATCAGCCACAACGGCGATACCGTGGGACAGCACACCGAGTTCTTCGCGATCCCCGAACACGGCTTCGCCTTCGTCCTCTTCACCAACGCATCGGGTGGTTCGGGCGTCGCGATGGAGGTCGCGGCGACGGCGCTGGCGACCTATCCCGGCCTGGGCGGGCTGGCCGGCAAGGTCGGGCTGGCGAGCGTCTTCCTGGAGTCGCCCGATACCCCGACGGTCGCCTTGTCCCGGGAGGAACTGGAGGAGTATGTGGGCAGATATGAGGACGGCGCGTCCATCTCGACAGTCACGGTGGAAGGCGAGGGCCTGATGCTGGCGGCCGAACCGATCGAGATTCCCGGGGCGTGGAGCCCGGCAATCCTTCCGGTCCAGGCCGGCCCGGCGAGCATCGCGTTCACGGCGAAGGACGCGGGCATCGCGCGCGGCGTCCTGCGCGTGCCTTTCGTGCGGGACGATGCCGGCAAGGTCGGCTGGATCGCGTCCGGGCTGCGGCTGATTCCCAAGGTGGACTGACGCCCGTGCGGGGCAGCCAGCGGGCCATCGGGAGCGCCGGAACGCGGCCGTGACGCACAATACGGGGATGCCAGACGGCAACCCCGTATTCGTCGCGTCCTGGAGCAGAAACCGTGTTCGATCTTGG
>JBQCJS010000055.1:0-6282 GCA_051952485.1 Thermomicrobiales bacterium
TCGACCTGATCGGCGGGGTGCTGGGGTTCGAGTACGTCCAGAACGCGGGTGCCGCGTTCGGCATCCTGGCGGGGCAACCCCTGTTGCTCGCGATCTTCGCGGTGCTGGCGACCGGCCTGTTCCTGGCGATGATGCGGACGACGCTCCGCACGCATGCGCTCGTGCCCATCGCGGTCGGCCTCGTCCTTGGTGGGGCGATCGGCAACCTGCTGGATCGCATCCGCATCGGGTACGTGGTCGACTTCGTGGCGGTCGGGAGCTTTCCGCGCTTCAACGTCGCCGATTCGGCGATCACGATCGGCCTGGTGCTGATGGCCTGGGCGGCGCTCCGCGAGGACGCGACGATGGTCCCCGAGGCCGACCACGATCCAGCCGACACCGAACCTGCCGATCCCGGCAATCCCCCTTCGTCCCGCCCGCAATCAATGAGGAACGGCTCCCACGCATGACCGACCGAACGCCCGTCCAGCCCGAAGAAGACGCCGAACTCGACGTCATCACCCTCCATCCCACACCCGATGACCGGGACCTGCGGCTCGATCGCTACATCTCGGAGCAGTTGCCGGACCTCAGCCGGACCTACCTCCAGTCGCTGATCGAAAGCGGCCACATCCTGGTCGATGGCCAGGCTCGGCGCCGGTCCTTCAAGGTCACGCAGGGTGAGGTCGTCACCGTGACGATCCCGGAGACAGAGGAGATCGACGTCCTGCCGGAGCGGATTCCGCTCGACATCGTGTATGAGGACAGCGATGTGATCGTGGTGAACAAGCGGGCAGGGATGGTGGTCCATCCCGCGCCGGGCCACCCGACGGGGACGCTGGTCAACGCGATTCTCGGCCATGCCAAGGACATCTCGATCGTCGGCAGCACGCGTCCGGGCATCGTGCATCGACTCGACAAGGATACGTCCGGACTGATCGTGGTCGCGAAGACGGACCGCGCGCAGAACCTGCTCATGGAGCAGTGGCAGAAGCGGTCGGTCGAGAAGCGATACATCACGCTAGCCGTGCGGCCATTCGAGGAGGACGAGGCGACGGTCGACGCCCCGATCGGGCGGAATCCGGCGAACCGGCAGCAGATGGCGGTGGTGCGGAGCGGTCGGCACGCCGTCAGTCACTTCCAGGTGGCGCGCAGGTTCCGGAGCGCGACCCTGCTGGATGCCGAGATCGAAACGGGACGCACCCACCAGATCCGTGTCCATCTCGCGTTCATCCGCCACGCCGTGGTCGGCGATGACGTGTATGGGGGCGAGCTGGCGATGCGCGTGGCGGGGGAGATCGGGCTCCGACGCCAGTTCCTCCATGCGGCGGAGCTCGGCCTGACCCTGCCGAACGGGGAGCGTCGGGTGTTCAAGGCACCGCTTCCGGACGACTTGCGTGAGGCCCTGGCCCGGCTGGAGGAGATCGACGCGCCGCTGGACGAGCCCGAATGACCTCCGTGCTGGACGGCGGCGAGGCACGGGCGCTCGTCGCGCGGATGTTCGCGGGGGGCGTTGCCTCTGCCGATCCCCGGGCGGCAGTGCGGGCCCATCTCACACTTCGTGACGGTGTAGTCTCCATCGGCGTGCGGGACATCGTTCCGGGCCACGGTCGGATCGTCGCGCTTGCGGTGGGCAAGGCGGCGGTGCCCATGGCCCTTGGCCTGTGCGATGTCCTCGGTGAGCGGATCGACGTCGGGATCGCGCTCACGAAGGATGGACATGTACCCGCGGGCGCGGACCTGCCCCGGTTCGCCGTCCGGGAGGCGTCGCACCCGGTGCCGGACGAGCGTGGCGTGCAGGCCACCCGGGAGATGCTGGAGCTTGTGCGCGGACTCGGCCCCGACGATACGGTGATCGCCCTGATTTCCGGCGGCGGATCGGCCCTCCTGGAAGCACCGGCGGGCGACCTGACGCTGGCGGATATCCAGGCGGTGACATCGGCGCTCCTGCGGGCGGGAGCGCCGATCCAGGACCTGAATGCCGTCCGGAGCGAACTGAGCCTGGTGAAGGGCGGCGGCCTGCGCCGGGCGATCGGTCCCGCCCGGTGTCTCTCGCTGATCCTTTCCGATGTGCTCGGCAACGATCCCGCGGTGATCGCCAGCGGGCCGACCGTGGAGCGACCCGTCGATCCTGCTCGCGCGATGGCCTTGCTCGCGCACTATGGCGTGCTGGAATCGATCCCTCCGGCGGTCACGGCATGGCTTTCCCGGAACGGGGGCGACGGGCGCCATCAGACGGTGCATCACCCGGACGACGTCTGGGCCGTGATGGCGGACAACGCCTCGTTCGTCGAGGCGATGGGGGAGGTCGCGCGGGGGGCTGGGCACCGCACCGAGATCGTGTGGCGCGATATCGAGGGTGAGGCGCGGGAGCGAGGAGCCGCCTTTGTTGAGCTTTGCGCGGGGATGCCGGAAGATGTCGATGTCGTGCTCGGCGGCGGCGAGACGACCGTCACGGTCCGGGGCGGCGGGATCGGCGGCCGGAACACGGAGTTCGCGCTGGCTGCGGCGATCGTGCTCGATGCGACGTGCGGCGACCGCTGGGTGATCGCCAGCCTGGCATCGGACGGCGACGACGGTGGCAACCGGGGCGCCGCCGGGGCGGTGGTCGATGGTGGCACTGTCCAGCGGAGCCGTGAACTTGGCCTCGATGCCGAGGCCGCGCTCGCCGCAAACGACAGCGGCACGTTGCTGGCGGCGACCGGCGACCTGTTCCGTTGCGACCCCACGGGCACCAACGTGAACGATGCCTATATCGGCGTGCGGATTCGCCGCCGGTCCTGACGCTTCCCTTCTCCACGCACACCATGAGGCAGGAACGCGATGAACGGAGCACACCTACTCGTCCAGGCGCTGCGCGCCAATGGCGTCGATACGATCTTCGGGCTGCCGGGCGATACCGGCATGGCCTTCTACGACGCGCTGTACCACCAGCCTGCGATCACCCACATCATGACGCGGGACGAGCGGTCGGCGTCCTTCATGGCGGATGTGTACGCGCGGGTGTCGCGCAGGCTCGGGGTCTGCGAGGGACCGAGCGGTGGCGGCGCCACCTACATCATCCCGGGTGTCGCGGAGGCGCAGGGTTCGGCCATTCCGGTGCTCTGCATGACCTCGGACACGCCGGTGAGCGAGGACTACCGGAACGTCCTGACGGAACTGGACCAGGTCGGCCTCTTCCGGCCGATCACGAAATGGAGCGAGCGGGTCCATCGGGCGAGCGGGATGGAGGATGCGGTCCATCGGGCGGTGCGCCTGGCAACGAGTGATCGCCCGGGCGCCGTCCATCTCTCGCTGCCCGCCGATGTGCTGGAGGACGAGAGCGACGGCACGGCCCGATACACGTCCGGCCGGGAATCGGATGCGGTCCCGAGCAGCCGGCCTCGCGCGGATTCCTCCGAGATCGAGCGGGCCGCCCGCCTGATCGAGGAGGCGGAGCGGCCGGTGATCGTCGCCGGTGGTGGGGTGATGACCTCCGGGGCGTGGGATGCGCTGACGGCGTTTGCCGAGGCGACGAATATCCCGGTTGGGACGAGCATCAACGGCAAGGGTGCAATCGCCGAGACGAGCCCGGTCTCGCTGGGCGTGGTCGGAGGTAATGGCGCGCGTTCGTATGCGAATGCGTGGATCGCGGAGAGCGATCTCGTGATCTTCATCGGGACACGCACCGATTCGACCACCACCGCGCACTGGACGTTGCCGAAGCGGGCGACCCCCCCGAAGTCGATCCACCTCGACCTGGCGAGCCGCGAGATCGGCAACACCTATGCGGCTTCCGCCTTCCTGCTTGGTGACGCACGAGCTTCCCTGGAGGACCTGCTGGCGGCGGTGAACGTCCCGGTGGTCGCGGCGCGAAACCGGGACCGCATCGCCGAGCTGGTGACGCAGAAGGAGGCGAATTTCGCTCGGGTCGCCGGGGAAGCGGCGAGCGATGCCTTCCCGATCCGGCCCCAGCGGTTGATCGCGGCGTTGCGCGCGGCGCTGGACGACGAGACCATCATCGTGGCCGATCCGGGAACCCCGACGCCGTATCTCTCCGCGCAATACGTGCTGAACCAGGCTGGTCGCTCGATGGTGATTCCGCGTGCCTACGGTGGACTCGGCTATTCCATTCCCGGCGTGGTGGGAGCGCATTACGCGGCACCGGGGAAGCGGGTGGTCTCGGTGACGACAGACGGCAGCTTCGGGATGTCCGTGGGCGAGCTGGAGACGATCAGCCGGCTGAACCTGCCGATCGTGCTGGTCCATTGCAGCAACGGGTCCTTCGGCTGGATCAAGGAGCTGCAGCATCTCGACCACGACCAGCGCTACTTCTCGGTCGATTTCTCGACGGTCGACTACGCGGGGATCGCCCGCGGGTTCGGGCTGAAGGCGTGGGACGTGACTGCGGCGGAGGACCTGGAGGACGCGATCCAGGCCGCTCTGGCGTACGGCGGACCGGCGTTCGTGAACGTGCCGACCATTCCGCAGACAACAGAGACCCCGCCGGTCTCGGGGTGGGAGGCGAAGGTCGCCCGACAGCGACTGGCGGCGGTGGCAGCTTCCTGATCGGAAGCGATCGCCTCACGAGGAAGCGCCCGGCGGATCGGTCCGCCGGGCGCTTCCTCGTGCTTGCTGCGGGCAGGAGATCCGATCAGTAGGAGCGGATGAGGGTGAGATCGACGATCTCGTCCAGCTGCCGGCGAACCGTCTCATCCCGGACGATCCGGAGACGGGCGCGAGCACTGGCGGAATACTCGCCGGCGATCTGCTCGGCCCGGTCGATGGCGCCCGAGGCGCGAATGGCTTCGATGATCGTGTCGATCACGGCATCGTCCGTCTCCTCGCCGGCCACAATGCGTTCCAATAGCTCCCGCTCCGGACTGTCCTCGGCGAGCGTCGCGGCGTAGAGCATCGTGGGAAGGGTCACGACGCCCTGCCGGAGGTCATTGCCGGCGGGCTTTCCAAGGACCTGCGTCCCTTCACGGAGATCGAGGATGTCGTCGACGATCTGGAAGGCCATGCCGATGTCGCCGCCGAAACCGCGCATCTCGGCGATCTCGGCTTCGGTCGCCTGGCCGATCACGGCCCCCATCTCGGCGGCACCGGCGAAGAGGGAAGCCGTCTTGCCATAAATGCGCTTCTCGTAGGATGCCTGATCCTGGCCAAGGTCGTGCGCCTGGAGGGTTTCCAGGAGCTGGCCGTCGCAGATGGCGCCGAGGGTCGATGCGAAGATGGCGACCACGCGCACGCTGTCGGTCGCGGCGGCGAGGATGGCGCTCTGGGCGAAGAGGTAGTCGCCGATGAGGATGACGGCGCCCGAGCTCAGTTGCGTATTCAGGGTCGGCTGGCCGCGCCGCAGGGCCGCGCGGTCGATATTGTCATCGTGGACGAGCGACGCGGTGTGCAGCAGTTCGACGCCGGCCGCCGCCGTGATCGCGCGATCGCGGTCGTAGGTGAAGGCCTTGGAGGCGAGCAACAGGAGGAGTGGCCGCAGGCGCTTGCCGCCCGTCGCCACCAATCCGGTGACGAGGCTCGAGACGACGGGATAGTCGATCCTGGCCGCTTGCAGCAGTCGTTGCTCGACGAGTTCGAGGTCGTTCTGGGTGGCCTCGAACACATCAGCCGTCGAAACTCTCACGGATGCTCCTCTGGGTGTGACGATCGAGGGCGCGGCCACATCATCACGGGGGTACGATTGGGGAAGGGTGCCTGCCGGGTCTGTGTCACACTTGCGGCGAGTAGCACGTCGGCCCTGCGAGCGGGATGCCTGCCCGCAGATCGGTGGCCGGACCACGAGGGACGGAACACGACCTTCCCACACGCGGGACTGTTCCATACGTATTGTACGCACGACGGCGCGCCTGCCCCAAGGCTGATCGCGTGTGATGGCGGAGGAATCGAGGTTGGCACTCCCTTCGGAGGCGCGATCGTCTCAAGACGAGACCGGTGCGACGGCAGAGGTCCATGTCCGGGCGGATGGCGGACTGAAAGCGTGGGTTCGGCTGCTGCGGCCGATCCAGTGGTCCAAGAATGCGATCGTCTTCGCGGCGCTGGTGTTCGCGCGGCTCTTCGACGAGCCGGAAGCGATCCTCCACTCCGTGCTGGCGTTCGTTGCGTTCTGTGCGATCAGTTCGACGATCTACATCTTCAACGACTGGCGAGACATCGAACGGGACCGCCATCACCCGACGAAGCGGGCGAGACCGCTCGCATCCGGGGCGATCGCGCCGGGAGCGGCGTTGGTCCTGGCGGGGGCGCTGGCGGTCGGGGGCTGCGCCATTGCCGCGTTCGTGTCGTGGAAACTCCTGGCGGTCTGCCTCG
>JBQCJS010000056.1:0-3256 GCA_051952485.1 Thermomicrobiales bacterium
GTCCCGTTGGGTCATGGTGGGGCCGTCCAGATCGCCGAGGACGCGATCGACGGCCTCGGCAGGGGAGAGCCCGCGCTTCGCCGCCTCCGCCTCGATGATGGCGATGGTGCGGGGATTGGTGATCGTGATCGTGAGTGCCACGAGGAAACACCTCCTTCCCACGATTGTAGCGAGCAGGGGTCAGGATAGGGAACCCGGCGTGAGGGCAGGAACGATGTCGGTGTGCGTGAAGTCGTCACCGACGAAGAGGAGCGGTTCGCCAATGGCCCTCGCCAGGGCGTACGAGAAGCAATCGCCGAGGTTCAGGCGCGCCCGCGAGTGGAATCCCTTGCCGTACCGGAGATACGTGGCCAGCGCGATGGTGGCAAGTTCCCGATCGAACGCGACCACATCAATCGCCCATATCTCGATCAGGGAGGTGATCCGTGCGAGGAAAGTCGGGTTGCGGCTGGCGGCAACGACCTGGAGTTCCACGAGTGTGGGCGCGGCGATGCGGAGTGTTGCCGCTTGCTCGATGCGTTCCCGAATGAGGAGCCAGTCAGGCTCCTCCTGAAGAATTGCCATGAACGCGGACGTGTCGAGGATCAATGCGGTAGCCCGTTCTCGTCATAGAGCCAGGCATCGTAATCGAAGGCCCGGTCCTCATCCGTCATCATGGATTGCATCTCCGCGATGAGCGCCCGGGCTTTGGCGAAACGGGCCTCCCGCTCTTCGGGCGTTTCGGGGCGAGGTGCGGGCATGGCGTCGTCTGGAATGAGCGCGTCGTCAACGATGGCGGCCACCATGTCGGATTCGGAGACCCCGCGTTCGGCGGCCTGCCGTTCGATGATCGCGATGGTGCGCGGGTTGGTGATGGTGATGGTGAGGGCCACGGGCGCTACCTCCTTCCCACGATTGTAGCGACCGCGTGGCATGATGGGAAACGCTGGCGGACCGGGGCGTGCGAGCGCATCGTGCATGGCGTTCGTCGGATGGAGGGGACACTGGATGACACCCGAGCGGAAGCGGCGAGGCGTACGGGAGTGGGTGCGGGTTGCCGACCGGGTCGCCCGCGTGGGGATCGCCATCCTCGCCAGCCTGGTGATCGCGGGCAGCCTCTACCTCGTCGGGCTCTTCCTCGTCGCACCCGGGCGGGGCGAGGAATGGACGGTCGGACGGCGCCCGAATCAGTTCTACTCCGAGCTCAATCACGACCGCCAGATCTTTTCGGATGCGACCTACGCCTCCGTCCTCGGGGTGGCGCACAACTCCGGGGGCAGCATCGAGGCCACCCTGGAGGCGCTCGTGGCCGGTGCCGATGTGATCGAGGCCGATGTCGCGGCGGTGGACGGGCAACTCTACGTCGCCCATGATCCGCCCCTGCCCTTCATCGGTCCCCGCTGGTTTCGCGGGCCGCGCCTCGATCGCGTCTGGGCGGCCACCTACGGGGCCGATGCCGTGATGCTCGACCTCAAGGAGTCGTCTTCTCCCTACCTCGATCTGGTCGTGGACTTCCTGGAGGTGCGACAACGCACCCGCCAGGTCATCATCTCCACCCGGTCGCCGCAGGCACTGCAACGCCTCCACCGCGACCTGCCGGATGTGACCCTGCTCCTCAGCGTGCCGGATACCGCCACCCTGCGCGCGTTGCAGGGGAATGCCTCCCTGCTCGCCATCGTGGACGGCATCTCCGTGCGGCACACCGTCCTGGACGAGGAGAATGCGGCCTGGCTGGAGGAACGCCATCTGCTGACCTTCGCCTGGACGGTGAACGACATGGATCGCGTCAACGAGTTGATGCGCCTCGGCGTCGATGGCATCACATCCGACAACCTCGCCATCGTCAGCCTGCTGGGCGGTCCGACCGATCCCCAGCCCATCGTGCCTGCCACCCCGGCGGCGGGAGGCGTCGGCGATGCCTGATCCCTCCCCGGCGACGCCCATCGCCCCGCAGGACGATCTTCCAGCGTTGGAGCCTCAGCCCTTCCTGACCTGGCGACGTCTGCTGGTGCTCGTCGCCGTGGCCATCCTGCTGGTCGCCCTGGTCGTCTTCATGGCCGACAACTTCGTGCTGGTGCAGATCCGGATCTTCACGCTGCGCATCCAGGCCCGGCTCGCCTGGGCCCTGCTCGTGCCGCTCCTGCTCGGGATCGGGCTGGGTTGGATGGCGCATCTGGCGTGGCAGCGCACGCATGGCTGGCGGAACCGCACCAAGTGACGCCGGAAGTCCTCACGCGAGGATGCGCGTTCAGTCCTTCCCGGCGGGCCGGCGCAGGGGATAGGTCGCCAGGACCTCGTAGCGCGCACCCTGCGGGTTGAGGTGGCTGCGGATCAGCTGGACTTCCGTGACCGGCAGCGGGACGGGATGCTTGCTCGTCACCGCGCCGCTTGCCGCCAGGGCATCGAGGCGGGCGCGGATCTGCTGCGGGAGATCGCGCTGCCTTGCATCGCGGGGATCGGAACGGACGCGCCCCAGCGTGATGTGCGGGCTGAAGGCGCGCTCCTCCAGGGCGAATCCCAGCGATTCCAGCGTCGCGCCGATCGCCCCGTGCAGCGTCTCCAGGCGGTGGACCGGACCCCAGAGGCCGAGCCACAGCACGCGCGGCTTCCGGATCGTCGGGAACGCGCCGAGGTCGGCGGTGCGCAGGTCGAACGCCTCGCTCGCGGCGACCGGTGCGGCCAGCGCGAGCCGCAGGACCTCCGCCGCCGCCGGGTCGACATCGCCGAGAAAATGGAGCGTGATATGGGCGTTCTCGGGGTCGCTCCACTTTACCGGCCACGGCTCCCGCTTCAGGGTGTCGACGGTGCGGTCGACCAGGGCGATCACCTCGCGCGGGAGGGGCAGGGCGATGAAGAGGCGCTGGGCCGTATCGACCGTCTCCTCGACCCGGCGGGGCGGCTCCGGCGTGCGCGGGCGGCGCAGGCGCTTCTTGCGCGGTGGAGGGGCATCGGACGACGGCGCATCCGGCCCCGGCTCGGCCGCAGCGGTCGGATCGGCCCGGTCGGGTCGGACCTCCGGGGTGGCCGGGCGTCGGGAGGGACGGGATGGAGGGGTATCGGGGCGTCGGTTGCTCATGCCGCGAGTATACGCCGCGACGCCCCTCCGTCCTGTATGGTTACGCCGACGAAGAGGGAGGTTCCGGCATGTCCATAGCGTTCCTGGGTCCGCGTGGGACCTTCAGCGAAGAGGCCGCGATGCTCTATGGTGGGGAGGGCGCCGCGTTCGTGGCGGTCTCCAGCATCCCGGCGCTTACCTCGGCGGTGGAGACGGGCATCG
>JBQCJS010000057.1:0-5874 GCA_051952485.1 Thermomicrobiales bacterium
GCCATGCTTGTGCCCTTCGATGCGGGAGAGGCCCTGGCGCGTCGCCCAGCGGCCATTGCCATCCATGATGATGGCAACATGCTGCGGGACGCGATCCGCGGGCAGGGCGGGATCGCCGGACGTGAGCGAGTGGGAAGGGGCGCGGCCCTCGTCGGTCATGTTCAGACTTCCAGGACTTCGAGTTCCTTGGCCTTGCCGAGCTTGTCCGCCTCCTCGACGTGCTTCTTGGTGAGCGCATCGAGGTCATTGACGGCGCGGCGCTCGTCGTCCTCGGAGATCTCCTTCTTGGCGAGGAGGTCGCGGGCCTGCTGGAGCGCGTCGCGGCGGACGTTGCGGATGGCGACCTTGCCCTCTTCGACGGTGGAGTGGACGGTCTTCACCATCTGCTTGCGTCGCTCCTCGGTGAGGGGCGGGATGGCGAGGCGGATGAGCTGGCCGTCGTTGTTCGGGTTGAGGCCGAGGTCGGATTGCCGGATGGCCTTCTCGATCGGGCCGATGGTGTTGCGGTCGTACGGCTGGATGACGATCAGCCGGGCTTCCGGCGTCGAGATGTTGGAGAGCTGGTTCAGCGGGGTGGGCGTGCCGTAGTACTCGACCGTGACGCGATCCAGCAACGCGGGGTTGGCGCGGCCGGTCCTGATGGTGCCCAGGTTCTTGTTGAGCGCCTCGAGCGCCTTGTTCATGCGCTCTTCGCCGTCCTTGAGGACATCGGCAATCATGATTCTGGATCCTTTCCGGTCGTGCGGCCCCCCGTCCGTGGTCGGGAGTTCGCTGAGTCAGGCGATGGATTCGTCTGCGCAGAGGATACCAAACGCCCGGGTATCCGAAGCGGCAGCAGGGGCCGAAGGTGGCCAGCGGGAGATACGACAACGACCGGGCGCAGGATCGCACCCGGTCGTCGCACGCGGCCCGAATCAGGCGTCGACTTCGGCCTTGCCGATCTCCTCGCCCAGCTCGAAGCGGGCGAAGCGGCGCACGACGATGTTCTCGCCGAGCTTGCCGATGGCCTCCTTCACCAGGTCGCCGATGGTCTTCTTCGGGTCCTTGATGAACGGCTGCTCGAGGAGGACGACGGCCTTGATCGCGGCCTCGCGGTCGCCGAAGTCGCTCTCCAGCTTCGCGTAGTCGCCCTCGGCCACCTGGTCGACCGTGACGTACTTCGGCGAGCTCGCGGCCACCTGCATGGCGATGTCGTGGGTCAGCGCCTTGAAGTCCTCGGTGCGGGCGACGAAGTCGGTCTCGCAGTTGATCTCGACGAGGGCGCCGATGCGGCCCTGGCCGTGGATGTAGTAGTCGACGAGGCCCTCGTTGGCGGCGCGATCGGACTTCTTGCCGGCCTTGGCGAGGCCCTGCTGGCGCAGGATCTCGGCGGCCTTCTTTGCGTCGCCTTCCGCCTGCTCCAGGGCGCGCTTCGCGTCCATGATGCCGGCGCCAGTCTGCTCGCGCAGGCTGCGGATCTGCTCGGTGGTAACGGCCATGTGGGTTTTGCTCCTGTCTGGGATGGATACGGGTGAACGGTGGGCGACGGCGGATTGCGGACTTGGCGAAGGGGCACGTCGCCATGCCCCTCCGTCGCGTTCAGGATGGGTGTGTGCGTGGAGGCTAGGCTTCGGACGCCTCGTCGCGCTCCGCCTGCACGCCCTCATCGTACGCTTCGTTCTGGTCGGAAACGGCCGCCTCGAAGTCGTCGCCGACCTCGGAGACGCTGGACCGCTCGAGGCGGCCGGCGATGGCGGCGTTCGCGATGCCCTGGGTGATGAGGCGGATCGAGCGGATCGCGTCGTCATTGCCCGGGACCGGGATGGTGATCGGGTTCGGGTCGGAGTTGGAGTCCACCAGCGCGATGGTGGTGATGCCGAGGCGCTGCGCCTCGTGGACGGCCAGGTGCTCGCGCTTGGGATCGATGATGAAGATCGCGCCAGGCAGCTGGGTCATGTCGCGCATACCGCCAAGGGTGCGCTCCAGCCGCTCCAGCTCCTGCAGGCGCTTGGCAGCCTCCTGCTTCGGCAGGAAGTTGATCTCGCCGCTCTCGACCTCGGACTGCAACTGCTTGAGGTAGCGGAGGCGGTTCTTGATGGTGACGAAGTTGGTGAGCGTGCCGCCCAGCCAGCGCCGGTTGACATAGAACTGGCCGCTGCGCTCAGCCTCGCGCTTGACGATGTCCTGGGCCTGCTTCTTGGTGCCGACGAACAGGATGTGGCCGCCATTGGCGGTGACCTCGGAGACGTACTCGTGCGCCTGTTCGAGCAGCGGCACGGTCTGCTGGAGGTCGATGATGTGGATGCCGTTGCGCTCGGTGAAGATGTACGGCTTCATCTGCGGATTCCAGCGGTTCTTCTGGTGTCCGAAATGAACGCCGGCCTCGAGCAGGGCCTTGAGGCTGACGCGCGGATTGCGCGCGGAGGACGTGGACGGAGCCTGAGCCATGAACGTTCCCTCGTGGTGTGGTGTTGGACTTCCGCGACGGTCATCCCGATGGCGAACCGGCGCGTGTTCGGCGTCCGGCACACCGCCATCAGTCACGGCGCGTGCAAGATGATGGGCTTGGCAGGCGCCAAACCCATCGGCCAGTATACCACAGCCCGGACGCACCAAGTTTTCAGGCAATCGCCTCGTGACGTGCTGTGCGCAGGTCCCCGATGCTTCGTGGTCATGGCGGCATCAGTGAGCCGCGCTCGCGATGCCCACTCCGAGTTACAGAACGGGGACGGGGCGTCGATCGATCGACGCCCCCTCCCCAATAAAACCCCAAAGTACCTTGCTAAACGCCGGATGCCTGGATGAAGTCCGCGACGACCCAGCCCGTGTCGCCTTCCGTGTCTTCGACATTCCACCAGGTGTACCCATCGGCTTCCTGGGGCCCGCCGATGACGGTAAGGGTGGTGCCCGCCGGGAGCACCGCGACGGCGTCACCGGTCGTAGAGGCTTCAGGCCGGAGATTGACTTCCTCGGTAGTCGTGACGGTTCCACCCACCACGATCTCCGCTGCAGGCGGCGTGGCCGGATTCTCGGTCGCGGTCGTGGCGGTCGGTTCCGCCGGCGGCTCGGTCGGCGCGACCGTCGGGGCGGGCGGCTCGGTGACGACCACCTCGACCGTCGCGGTCGGGACGTTGATCTGCTCGGTCGGTGTCACGACGACACCGGGCACGCTGGTGGCCTCCGGTTCCTTGTCGTTGTCGCCGATGAGCTGCTGAGCCCAGAACCAGAAGAGGCCCAGCATCAGCAACAGGCCGATCACCGGGAGGGCGATCCGCAGGTACTCGGTCCAGTACCGCTCTTCCGGCTGGAACTGCACCGTGCGCTGGCGGCCGCCAGCCGATCCGCCGGAACCTCCCGCCGCCGTGGTCGCGTTCGTCGCCCCACGGCGGCCACGGCTGGAGGCAGGAGCCTCGTCCTCGTAGGCGTACGTGGCGTCGTCGAAATCGTCGAATTCCGGATCGACATCGTCTGGCCGCCGTCCGCCCGAACCACTACCACCACCGGAATTGCGGGCGAACAGCATCGCGCCACCGCCACTCCTGCCGGCGGAAGCACCAGCAGTGGCTCCGGCAAGCTGCGGGAAGGCCGTGGCCGGATCGAACAGTCTCAGCGGGGAGAGGCTTGGTCGTTTCACGTTGGCATGACCTGCTGTTTCAGGGGAGTCATCGCCGGGGCTGCGATGCGGCTCCCAAAAGTCGCCCTGACCGCTTCCACAGAACAATGCATCCTGGAGGACGGACTGGCTTTGGCCGGGACCGAAGAGAAGGCTGTTCCGGCACCATCCACGACGCCATGATGTCGACGGCTCGAAGTGGAGACAGGTGCCGCATCGCCGTGGACCGGGTTCCTTCGCTTCGTCCATGCACTCCTCGTGGCGCCCGGACGACCCGCGTTTCGGGAACGGGGCCAGGATTCACGCCCACTCGGGGGACTCTCCCTGCAAGGCGCCTGCGTGTTGCCAACCCATTCGCGACGGTCATCGGGCAGGTTCGACAAGCTCCGGGAGTATACCATGCACCCTCCGGAGCCCCGGCCGTCACGGCAGCCAGGCAGACGGTCCACCGCACAAGGGATGCCGCCTCAGCGTTCGCCTTCCTGGGGCTCGTCCGTGCCGGCCTCCGGGGCGGCGGTGGCGGTGGCGTCCCACGTCGTTTCCTGGCTGCCGAATCGCCGGATGAAGGTGTTGCCGGCGGCAGGCTCGGGACGTGCTTCCTCGGGGCGGACGCCCTCGTAGGCTGCGCCCGCTGCGGAGGTTCCGGCGGTGCGCGCCCGGCGGCCGGCGCCGAGCTGTCGGTCCGGCGTGGACATCTGGAGCTGCCCTTCGTAGAAGGCGCCGTCGTGGATCACCAGGGTCTGGGTGGTGATGGTGCCCCGCACCCGGCCGCTGGGCAGGATCTGGAGGCGACCCCGGCAGGTGATCTGGCCATCGAGATCGCCGGCGACGGTGATGTTCTCGGCCTCCACCTTGGCGTCGATGGATGCCCCCTGGGCGATGTGCAGCGTGCCCTGGCATTCGATGGTGCCCTTGGCCTGACCCTCGATCCGGAGATCGCGGGAGGAGTGGAAGGTCCCATCGAAGTTCGAGAAGCGGTCGAGGATGCTGATGGAATCCGAGCCTTCGGTGCTGACGTCGTTGTAGGCGACGCGCTGGCCGGCGTAGGAAGGCGATTCAGTCGAGCGCATGGACATCGCGCAGGTCTCCTTGGGGATCGTCAGGGGCGGGCGGGCTAGGAGGCGTTCCGGGTGCGGCGCTGCACCACGGAGAGGGACCCCGCGCGGTCGTAGGAACTCACGGATGTGCCCTCGGGGTGCGCCATCTTGAGCTGGCCGTTGAGCTTGGCGCCCTCATGGATGACGAAGGTCGTCGCCGTGACGTCCGCATTGACGCGGCCCTGGGGCAGCGCCTCGAAGCGCTCCGACGCCGAGATGGACCCGGCGACGTTCCCCGCGATCACGACGCGGCGGGCGGTGAGGGTCGCATCGACCGACGCGCCCTCGGCGACCCAGAGGTCCTCCTTCGCGGTGAGGGACCCTTCGACCCGTCCGTATACGTGGACGCTGCCCTCGGAGGAGATGTCGCCCTTCCAGATCGTATCGGCGGAGACGACGCTGATCTGGCTGTCCGCGGCCGGCATCTCCGGCACGAGCAACTGGTCGTCGTCGACGAGATCGAGGCCGCCCTGCGACCCGTAGTCCCCGAAGCTGTATCCGCCCTCGGCCATGCCACCACCCTGATTCACGGGATACGAGCCGGCGTCCGCGTCGTACGACGCATCGTCGTAGTCGGGGAGTTCGCCGGCGGGTTCGTCATTGTCATAAGGACCACCTTCGCCGATGCGGTTGCGAAGGGCGCTCATCTGGCGCTGAAAGGAATCGACCTGCTTCTCGCGGCGAAAGACCACGTCGCCACCTCCTCCAAACGGTGCTGAAACCGGCAGTCCGGATGCAGAGGCAGGGCAATCGTGCGCGAACGCCGGAGCGCCGCTGCCGCTCGCAGCCCACGCGGCTCGGTCCGCGAGGGGAGCGAACGCGCGCGAATCGACTGCAGAGGACCACAACCTCATGGGTAGTTTCACACGACGATGCGCGATTTGTCGAGACCGTACGTACACACATGACATCGGCGATGGGCGTGTTGTCGTGGGCGTCATCGGTCGCCTGGGGACGCGGGAGCCGTGATCGTGACTCCGTGGCAGCGCCATTCGCGCCCGACCTGTGCGAGACCGCTCGCTCGAATCCGCACCGGGATGCGCCGCGGTGGACCGGTCCACTTCCCAGCAGGGCGGGGGCGCGGTATACGCAGTCCTCCAACGCGCAGTCGGCATTCCCGCGTGGAAGCCACGTCGCACCACCATCGTTTCTGGCGGAATTCGACCTGGTCGGCACCAGTGCGCG
>JBQCJS010000058.1:0-3099 GCA_051952485.1 Thermomicrobiales bacterium
GCCGTGGTCGGACCGAACGGCTCGGGGAAGTCGAACATCTCCGATGCCATCCGCTGGGTGCTGGGGGAGACGAGCTACTCCGCCCTGCGTTCCAGGAAGACGGAGGACGTGATCTTCGCGGGCGGCAAGGGCAAGGCCCCCGCCGGCCTCGCCGAGGTCACCGTCACCTTCGACAACGAGGACGGCTGGCTGCCCAGCGAGTTCACCGAGGTCACCGTCACCCGGCGCGCCTACCGCGGCGGCGAGAACCAGTACTTCATCAACGGGCGGCGCGTGAGACTGAAGGATGTCGCCTTCCTCACCGCCTCGTTGGGACAGAGTTACACCGTCGTCGGCCAGGGTCTGGTCGATGCCGCGCTCAGCCAGCGCGCGGAGGAGCGGCGGGGCCTCTTCGAGCACGCCGCCGATCTCACCGGCCTCCGGCTGAAGGTGCAGGAGGCCGAACGCAACCTCGCCGAGGCCGATGGGAACATCGCCCGCCTCACCGACATCCTGACGGAACTCGAACCCCGCCTGCGGACGATGGAGCGACAGGCCCGGCAGGCCCGCGAGTGGCAGGGCCTGCGTGATCGCCTCACCTTCCTCCAGCGCGGGCATTACCATCGCCTGCTGGCCGTCGCCACCGCCCGCCACAGGGAGGCCGAACGTCTCGTCTCCGGTGACGCGGAGACGCTCGATGCCGCGCGGACCTGGCTGGATGCCCTGATGACGGAACGGGCCGACGCCGCCGGGGCGATCGCCGCCGCGCGGGAGACGCTGGCCCGGCATGAAGCCCAGCTTGCGGCCCTCGACGAGGAGATCCGCCGTCGCGAGCACGAGCGCGATCTCGTCCAGGAGCGGCAGGGGGCGCTCGCCCGCCGTCGCGATGACATGGCCGATACGCGATCCGGGCTGGACGAGCAGGTTTCCCGCGCCGATGCCGAACTGGCCGCGATCGTCACCGCCATCACGGCGCTGGACGGCGAGATCGCGGCGGCACGGGCGGCGGTCGATGCCCTGCTGGCGGCCGCCCGCGCCCGCCGCCAGGAGCGTTCGACGCTGGAAACCGCCTTGGCGAAACTCGCCCGCGCCGTCGGCGAGCACGAACGCACCCTGGCCGACCTCGATCGCCAGCGCGCCGTCCTCGCCCAGCGGATGGAATCGGCCAGTGGCGAGCAGGAGCGGTTTGCCGCCGACATCGCCAGCCGCACGGAGCGGATTGCCGAGCTGGAACGCGAGATGGAGGCCTTCGCCGCCGAGGATGCCCGTATCGGCGAGCAGATCGCCGCGCAGGAGGCGGCCATCGTCGCCATCCGCCAGGAGATCGAGGCCGAACGCGCCCGGGGTCAGGAGGCGTCCGCTCAGCTTGCCGCGATCGAGCGCGAACACGGCCAGGCGACCAACCGGCTGGAGGTGTTGCAGCGCGTCCACGAGAGCGGCACCAGCCTCCACGCCGGGCCGCGCCAGGTCATGCAGTGGCATCGCGATGGATCGCTCGCCGGGATTCGCGGCACCATCGCCGAACTGATCGCCGTCGAGGCGACCTACGACACCGCCATCGAGGTCGCGCTGGGGGGCCACGTCCAGGACATCGTGGTGGATCGCTGGCGCGATGCGGAGGCCGCGATCGAACTGCTGAAGCGGTCCCGCGCCGGGCGGGCGACCTTCCAGCCGCTGGAAACGCTGGCCCGCAAGGACACCCCGCGCCCAGCCCCGCGGGAACTCGAACGCGCCACCGGCGTCCACGGCATCGCCTCCGACCTCGTGACGCCGACCGACGCGGATCTCGGTCCGGTCGTGCGCTCGCTGCTTGGCCGCATGGTCGTGGTGGAGGACCTGCCGGCCACGCGCCGCGTGCTCGACCTCCTGCCGAATGGCTGGAGCGCCGTCACCCTCGCCGGGGAGATCGCCCGCGCGGGCGGATCGGTGACGGGCGGCTCGCAGGTGCGGGAGAGCGGCGTGCTCGGGCGGGAGCGCGAGCTGCGCGAATTGCCGAAGCAGATTGCCGGACTGGAAAGGAAGCGGCTGGCCGCGCTCGCCACGCGGGAGGAACAGGCGGTCGTCATCCAGAAGCATCAGGACCGCGCCCTCGCTGTCGATGCGGAGCGGGTATCCCTGCTCGCCCAGCGCCGGGAGCGGACGTCTCAGCGCGATCGCCTGCAGAACTGGCTGCGCGACCTGCGGAACGAGCAGGTGGCCGCCGACCGCCGGCAGGCGACGATGCGCGATGCCCGCGCCGACCAGGAGCGGGCCGGGACCGACTTGGCCGCGCAGGCTGGGACGATCCTCCAGACCCTGGCCGAGGCCCGGACCGCCCACACGGAGGCGCTGGAGGCCCTGGCCGAGCACGACCGGGGCGAATCCGGCGACGACTCCGCGCTGACCGAGGCCCAGCAGGCGCTCGCCGCGCTGGATGAACGGCATCGCGCCGAGCGGCGGCGGGAGGCCACGGTGCGCGCCCAGCAGCAGGCCCTGGCCGAGGAGATGGCGCTGCGCACCCAGCGTGCGGTGGACCTCGAACGGGAGGCGGAGGCGCTGGCCGAGCAGGCCACCCGGTTGGAATCCGACCTCGCCCGGTTACGGGTTGCCCGTGCGGGCGCGGCGGGCGAGCACGCGCCCCTGGCCGACGCCGTTCGTGACCTGGAAGCCGCCCGCGCCGAACTGGAAGGCCAGATCGAGACGGCGCGTGGTGACCTGATGGCACGCGAACGCGACCTTGGGCAACGGCAGCTGGTGCTGGAACGCGCCCGCTCCGAGCTGGCGACGATCTCCCAGCGGATCGAGGATGACCTGGAGGGCGAGACCCCGGAATCGCTGCTGGCGTCGGCGCCGGAAACGACCCTCTCCGATGGCACCACGCTCTCCGACGATCATGCCGAGGTGGAGCGGGGGATCGGCCGCCTGCGCGACCGGCTGCGCCGCGTCGGGTATGTCGGGGAGGACATCGTGGCCGAGTACGAGCGGGAGGCGGCGAACCAGGCCTTCCTGCGCGAGCAGCTGGCCGATGTCGAGGCGGCGGCGGCCAAGCTGCGTGCATTGCTCGCGGAACTGCACGAGACGATGACCGCCCGCTTCGAGGAGACCTTCACGCGGGTGTCGCAGGAGTTCTCGAAGGCGTTC
>JBQCJS010000059.1:0-2961 GCA_051952485.1 Thermomicrobiales bacterium
CGCCCAGTTGGGCCCGGCTGACTTCCAGGTGATCGGCGATGGTGGGGATGCGGGCGATCCAGGTGCCCCAGACGACCCCGTTGATGAGGAACATCGCCGAGATGGCGCCACGTGGCGAATCCAGCCGGCGCAGGATCGGAGCAGGGAAACCCGGTCGCATGGGGATTCAGCCTCGGCGCAGACGAATCAGCCGCGACGGTGCGGCTGGGAGAGCGGGTGAACGTGAGGGCAGGATCGGCGGCGAGGACGGTGCCACCAGATGAAAGCGTAGTGGAGCGATGAACACGCTACAATGAATTCTGCGCAGCGACATCGCGATACTGGCGTCCGTGTACGTCAGCCTACGTCAGCCGAGCTCCCGTTGCAGCGTCTCCAGCCGCGCGACGGCCTCCCGCACCGCATCCTGCGCCGACAGCTGGCCCGTCGCGGCTCGCGCCACCATCCGCCCCAGCACCCCGTCCACCGTGGCAGCCGCCGCCAGGGGCGTCGTGGGCGCGGGCCAGCCGAGGTTCACCGTCCAGCGGTTCGAGGTCTTCAGGATGCTCAGGCGGTGGCCCTGGTCCGGCAAGGCGGGATTGTTGTCCAGCAACCCGCCATCCTGCTTCAACAGCGGCACCGTCGATGGGTAGGCCGGGAAGTTGTAGAGCTTACTCGCCGTGGTCAGCTGGTCGTAGGCAGCCACCAGGGCCAGCAGGAACTCCCGCGCCGTGTCCTGGTTCTGCGAGAACGACGGCACCATCGAGACGAAGCGCACCGCCGCCGGCATCACCGGCTGCTGCCCGGCCAGGATCGACGGATCGCCGGTCAGCGGCCCCCGCGCCCGCATGTCCACGCCCGTGTCGTGCCGGTTCTGCAGGCTGTACACGAAGGCGGAGAGCGGGTTGAGGATGGCGGAGGCCAGGTTGTTGTACATCGCGTCGTTGTTGGACTGGATCGTCCAGTCCAGCACGTTCGGCAACATGCTGGAGGTATACAGGTCGCGGAACAGCTCCACCACCGCCACCGTCGCGTCGCTCTCCAGCGCGATCGCCCCGCCCTGGTCGATCACGGACCCGCCGTGCGCCCACAACGCCGACAACACCGCGTTCGTCGTATCCAGGTCGGTCGAGAGCCCGAACCCCAGCGGAATCCCCTGCGTCCGCCAGATGCCCCCCGCGCCCGCCGCGAGGTCGGACCAGCTCACCGGCCCGCTCGCCATGTGGATCGCCTCCCACATCGACTGGCGGTAGAAGACGGCCAGCGGGGAATAGCCGTGGACGAAGCCATAGACCTGGCCGGTGGCGGGATCGAACCCGTCCTGCTGGCAGAACACCAGCGGCGATCCGTGCCGGCTGGCGGCCTCCGTCTGCACGTCCGCCAGGTCGGCCAGGTCACGCGCGTACATCGGCAACGGGGCGATATGCTCGATCAGGTCGTGCCCGGCGCCGAGTTCCAGCTCCGTCTTCAGCGCGTGCGGGATCGTCGCGCTGTCCGCGAAATCGATGGCGGTGGTCACCTGGTTCTGCTGGCCCCACTGCGACAGGAATCCCTGGAGCCAGGCGTCGACATCGCTCACGATGTGATGCCAGGTGAGGATCTTCAGCGAGGTCCCCGCGATGTTCCGGGTCGGGGTCCCCTGCGCCGCGGCGGCGGCCCTCCCCGCGCCGAACGCGGAGCCCGCCCATCCGAGCGCCGCAATCGACGCCACGCCATCGCGCAGGGCGCTCCGGCGGGTCCAGCGCCGCTCCGGATGCGATGCCACCGGAAGGGATGAGGATCGGGAAGGGGAGGCAGGATCGGGCACGCGAGGATTCCTTCGGATCGGCGGGCGCTACGCGACGGGGGTCCCACGGCGAATCCCCGGAAGTCTAGCGCATGGCATCGGCGTCCCGGAATGCCGTTGCCTTCTGGCGCCCGCGTGGGCGCATCCTGCACAGGAAGCATCGGGGGTCCACCCAGAATTCGTGTTCCATAGAGTACTATTGATTCATCATGCGGAGGGGTAGGCCGAGGATGACCGCGGGCTGGCGCGTCGTCCCGTATGTGGGTGTCAGATGTCCAGCGGCGGCAATCACCGACAATCCGACGACGATGGCAGGGACGAAGGGGACGGCGACGCGCGTCCCCATTCCGGCATGTTCTCCATCCGGCCGCTGCCCCGGCCCCTCTCGCCCCTCGTGGGACGGAACCGCGATATCGCCGAGGCCCTGAGCCTCCTGCGACGGCCGGATATCCGCCTGCTGACCCTCACCGGTCCCGGCGGGGTCGGCAAGACGCGCCTCTCGCTCGCCATCGCCGCCGCCCTGCAGGGCGAGTTCGCCGATGGCACGGTCTTCGTCAACCTCTCCGCCCTCACCGATCCGGATCTCGTCCTTCCCGCCATCGCCTCCACGCTCGGGGTGAGCGCCGGCGACAGCGCGACGCTCGATACCCGCCTCATGTCCGCCATCGGCGAGGCCCGCCTGCTGCTGATCCTGGACAACTTCGAACAGGTCATCGCCGCTGGCCCGCACCTGGTGCCGCTGCTCTCCGCCTGCCCGCACCTCACCATCCTCGTCACCAGCCGGATGCCCCTCCACGTGCAGGGGGAGCAGGAGATCTCGGTGCCCACCCTCGCCGCGCCGAGCGAGGGCCGCCAGGCATCGCTGGACGAGATCGAAACCAGCGATGCGGTGGAGCTCTTCGTCCAGCGCGCGCAGGCTGCCCGCCGTGATTTCACCCTCACCCCCCAGACCGCGCCCCATGTCGCCGAGATCTGTGCCCGCCTCGATGGCCTCCCCCTCGCCATCGAACTCGCCGCCGCCCGTACCAAGCTCTTCTCCCCTGCCGCCCTCCTCACCCGCCTCTCCGACCGCATGGGGCTGCTCACCGGCGGACCGCGCGACCTGCCCTCCCGCCTGCAGACGATGCGGGAGGCGATCCAGTGGAGCTACGACCTGCTGAGCGCCGAGGACCAGGCCGCCTTCCGCCGCCTCGCCCTCT
>JBQCJS010000060.1:0-5181 GCA_051952485.1 Thermomicrobiales bacterium
TGGTGACCTGGAGTCCGCTCTACGATCCTTCCACGCTGCTCGGGCTCGTCTTCGCGAAGGACGGCTACCTCTCGCGCTACACCAATGCCGAGGCGAACGACCTGATCGCCCAGGCGGCAGCGGAGACTGATGCGGCGAAGCGGACCGCGCTCTACCAGCAATTGGGCCGGGTGATGCACGACGATCCGGCGGCGATCTACCTGTGGAACCTGACCGGGATCTATGGCGTCTCGGGGCGGGCGCAGGCATGGGCATCGCGTGGCGACGAGATCGTCCTGCCGGTGACCGGCGGGACTGCCGGATGAGCGACGGACGTGCGCGTGCGAGTGACCTGTTCACCGTGATCCGGGAGCGATCGTCGGTGCGGTCGTTTCGACCCGATCCCGTTCCGCTCGAGCTCATTCGGCAGGCGATCGAGGCGGCGGGTTGGGCGCCCTCGCCACATGGAACGCAGCCGTGGCGGTTCGCCGTGCTCGCCTCGGCGGAGTCGCGCCGGCGGCTCTCCGAGGCGATGGCGGAGGAATGGCGCAGGCAACTCAGGCTGGATGACACACCGGAGGCGATGGTGGAGCATCGCCTCGCCCGGAGCAGGGAGCGCCTGGAGACCGCACCGGTCGTGGTCGTGCTCTGCCTCCATCTCGGCGATGCGCATACCTATCCCGATGCCGAACGCCAGGATGCCGAAGTGACGATGGCGGTGCAGAGTCTCGGCGCGGCAGCGCAGAACTTCCTGCTCGCCCTGCACGGCCTGGGACTCGACGCCGGCTGGATGTGCGCGCCACTCTTCAACCCGGAGACGGTCCGGACGACGCTCGGACTCGATCCAGGGTTGATCCCGCACGCGATGTTTCCGGTCGGGCTCATGGACGCACCGCCGAAGCGGCGGCCACGCCGCCCCATCGAGACGCTCATCGCCCTGTGGGATGAATGAGGTCGCCTAGAAGATGAGCCAGCCTGCGATCAGCAGGACGCCAAGGATCGCCAGCACGATGCTGGCGATCCCGAGTCCGGTCAGCCACACGAGCAGCAGGGAGACGAGCACCAGCGCGACGAGCAGGATCAGGTAGTTTCGCTGGAGAGCGGTGAAGGGCATGGAGGGATTGTTGACCACCCACGGATCGGGGGAGGGGCGGACGGCATCACCCGCGAGCACCTGGCGCGCGGAATGCAGGCGTTCGCGCAGATCCTGGGTTCGGTTGCCGGAGTTGTCGCTCATGGTCCTGTCCCTTCGAGCATCGCGATGACTGGCGGCGTGGTTACGGGGCGGGGTTAGGGGTGTAGTCATCCTCGTCGAGGCCAACGACGCGGGTCCAGATCAGGACCACGGCGATCTTCACGCCGCCTGCGACGATCGCCAGCAGCCCGATCACCTGCCAGAGCGCATCCTGCAACGCGAGGCCCACGCCCATCGCCGCGATGCCGATCCCGAGAATGGCGATCGATGCAGCCATCAACCAGGTCAGCGGACGGATCGCGCGCAGGTTCATCGGGATGCCTCCCCTTCAGCGATGGCGATGATGCGATCCGAATCGTCGGAGAGTGGCGACAGATCGTAGCCACCGTAGATGTGCCAGCGGGTGAAGCCGGCCAGTTCCAGCATCAGTTCGAGTTCATTGGGCGTGACATAACGCAGGAGGAAACTGCTACGCGTGCGCCGGATCGTCCCGTCCGGCGCGATGCGGTCGTAGTAGAGCAACGTGTCGATCGACTGGTCCACGCTGAGCAGGTCGCGGTGGGACCACTTGTCGACCATCGCGCCATCGGCCGTCTCCCACGATCCTTCGAGGTGATTGCGGCCGATCAGGTGCGCGAGCTGCTCGTGCGTCGGGTTCATGGTGTCGATGACCGTGATGCCATCGGACCGCATCGCCGTGCGGGCCGCAGCGAGCGCCCCCCGTTGCGTCTCCGGGGTATCGAGGTGCATCAGGGCGTTGAGGGAGAACGCGATCAGGCCAAACGGTCCGCCCGGCGCGGAAGCGGCGTCCTCCATCCTTCCCTGGAACAAGGTGGCCTGGTCGAGCAGGTTCGCGTCGCGGAGTCGCGCCCGCGCTCGCTCCAGCATCGGTGGCGAGGCGTCGAGCCCGGTCACCGCGTACCCGGCCTCGGCGATCGGGGCCAGGAGGCGTCCCGATCCGGCGCCCAGCTCCAGGAACGGGCCGCCGACGTTGTCGAGCAGCCCGAGGTACAGCTCCAGATCCTCGTCGAACTCGTCATGCTCGAGGTCGTAGAGATCGGCAATATCGGCGTATGGATCTGGCGCGGAGGAAGGATCGCTGAAGTCGCTCATGCCGGAAGTCTAGTCGATCGGCGCAGGGACGGGGAGCGCGAAACGGTCCCGGACTTCTCGTCCGGGACCGTTTCCGCATGGCTGTGTGCATGGCGACGCGATTGCGGTCGCCACCGTTACATCGAGACGGGATAGCCCGGGCCGAGCGGAATGCCGATGATGAACCAGAGGATGAAGAAGATCACCCACACGATGGCCATGATCGCGGCGTAGGGCACCATGATCGAGATGATCGTGCCGATGCCCGCGTCCTTCATGTAGCGCTGGGCGATGGTCACGATGAACGGGAAGTAGACCATCAGCGGGGTCAGGGTGTTCACCGGCGAGTCACCGATGCGGTAGGCGGCGAAGAGGGTCTGCGGGGCGACATCCAGCCGCATGAAGATCGGGATGAAGATTGGCGCGAAGATCGCCCAGGCGGGGAGGGCACCCGGGATGATGAAGTCCAGCAGGAGCATGATGATGATGAACCCGAGCAGCAGCGGGATCGCCGAGAGGCCCATCTTCTCGAGCAGGTCCGCCATCCCGATCGAGATCACCTTCGGGATCTGGGAGTAATTGAAGTAGGAGACGAACTGGGCGATCATCACGAGCATGAGGAACAGGCCACCCAGCCCGCTGTAGGTCTTGATGATCGCCGCGACGATGTCGTCCGGCTTCTTCACCGAACCCGAGCCGATCCCGAATCCGATCGCGGCCACCAGGAAGTAGAGGGCGATGATGAAGAGGAGGCTGGACATGAACGGTGTCTGGCCGATGATGTTGCCATCGACCGGGTCACGGAGCGGTGCGCCCGGAGGTGCCGTGATGGCGACAATGAGGACCGTGAGCGCCAGCACGCCGAGCCCGGCGAACCGCAGCCCCTTCGCTTCCGCAGCTCCGTCGACCTGGATCTCCTCAGCGGCCTTGGCCTCCTCGGAGAGGTTGGCCCGGTCGAACTTCCCGAGGCGCGGCTCGATGATGCGGGTCGTGATGATGGTCGCGACGAAGCAGAGCAGGAAGAGCGAGGCGATGCTGAAGTAGAGGTTGGAGACGATCGACATCTCCTTGCCGCCGGCGCCGACGATCGCCTCGTTGGCAATCTCGGTGAGCATCGCATCCGTCGGCGTCGGGATGACGTTGACGAGGAAGGTGGCGGCCACACCCGCGAACCCGGCGGCGAGTCCGGCGATGGGATGACGGCCGAGCGCGAGGAAGGCGACCGCCGCAAGGGGGATCAGGATCAGGTATCCGGCATCCGAGGCAAGACTGGAGAGGCCGCCGACGAAGATGATCAGGAAGGTGATCAGGCTCTTGGGCGCCGAGTTCACGATCTTCCGGATCAGCGCGTTCATCAGGCCCACACCTTCCGCCGCGCCGGCACCGGCCATCGCGACGAGGGTGACGCCGATGGCGCTGAACCCCTGGACGGTCGAGACGAATGTCGAGAAGATGAAGCGGATGCCCTCGACCGAGAGCAGGCTCTTGATCTCGACCTTCACCTCGTGGATCTCGTAATCCGGCTCCACCGCCTCACCGTCGTAGCTGACGGTCGAGTTGTCCTCGTACTGGTCCACCTGGACGGTGACCGGCTTTGGCTCGGCAATCGTCTCCGTCGCGGACACGTTGAAGAGCGCGAGAATCGCGGACAGGACGATGATGCCCGCCGCAAGGTAGACGAACATCAGGATCGGGTTGGGAACCTTATTGCCGATCTCCTCGATCTTGTCCAGGATGCCGCCGCGCTTCTCGGCGCTGGGCGCTGGTGCTGCTGCGCTCATAGGTCTCCCCTCACACGTCGGTCGAACGAACCCCCACTGAAGTCGGGCCGCCGCTCCTGCGACCCTCGACCTGCTCCCCCGTTATGCGTCCCCCTCCTTGCTCCACAACTCGGCGATGCGAAGCACCAGCTCCGTGGCGCGAGACATGTCCTGCACGCTGTTGAACTCCAGGGGACCGTGAATCGCCCCCATGCCGGTGAACAGATTGGGGGTCGGGACGCCAAGCTCCGTCAGGCGCGAGCCGTCCGTGCCACCCCGGGTCGGGGTCGAGAAATGCGTGATCCCCAGGTCATCGGCAGCATGGCGGGCAATATCCACTGGCCGCATGTCGGTCTCGAGCCAGTACCGCATGTTGCGATAGGTCGGCGTGATCTCGCATGTGATCTTCGCGCGCGGTTCCGTTGCCTGGATGGTGGCGCACACCTGCTGGAGCAGGCTTCCCAGTTCCTCCAGCTCGTCCATCTCGAACGAGCGGACGATGAATTGCAGCTCGGCGTGGGCGGAGCTGCCGTTCAGGGTATGGATATGGAGGAATCCCTGGCGGCCGTCGGTCGTCTCCGGGGTCCGCGTGACCTGCGGAAGGGTGTCGACGATCTTCGCGGCGAGGTGCAGGGCATTGACCATCTGGTCCTTCGCCTGGCCGGGATGGATCGACACGCCGTCGATCTTGACCACCGCAGCGTCGGCGGAGAACGTCTCGTAGACGATCTCCCCAAGCGGACCGCCATCGAGGGTGTAGCCGAAGTCGGCTCCCAGATCCTTCGGAAACTCCGGATGGACACCCCGGCCGATCTCCTCATCCGGCGTGAAGCCGATGCGGATCGTGCCGTGCGGGATCGACGGGTTGGCGAGGAGGTGCCGGGCGGCGGCCATCACGATGGCGACACCGGCCTTGTCGTCGGCTCCAAGCAAGGTGCCTCCGCTGGCGGTGACGATATCATCACCGACCTTCTCGCCCAGATACGGAAACTCGGTCGGGGAAAGCACCAGGCTCGGGTCGTCCGGGAACCGGATCTCCCCGCCATCGTAGTTGCGGTGGACGACCGGCTTGACGTTCGCGCCGCTGATGGCGTTGGACGTGTCCACATGGGCCAGGAAGGCGATCACGGGGATATTGCCTTCCACCGTCGCCGG
>JBQCJS010000061.1:0-2887 GCA_051952485.1 Thermomicrobiales bacterium
CCTCTCCGGCTACGTGAACTACGAGCCGATCGGCAACGGCATCCTGCCCATGCCGCAGATCCTGGAGATCCTGGCTGGCAGCGACCGCGATCCGTGGGTAAATGTCGAGCTGGACGGCACGTCACGCTCGCCCCGCCCGCCCCGCGAGGCCGCGAAGATGAGCCGCGACTACCTCGGCTCGGTGCTCGGCGATGCGGTCGCCTGGACGCGCTGATCCGCCCGATCTTCCCGAGACGCAAGGAAGGGACGCCTCGCTGGCGTCCCTTCCTTGCGTGTATGGCTTGCCGGAACGGCCACGGAATCCGCATCCGCGGCGGTATCAGGAATCCTTGCCAACCAACCGCCTGGGCCTCCCGTCGATGCGGCCCCTGTGGCCGCCCTGAGCACGACGCCGCATCCACGCAAACCACGAAACCGGACCGCGCTCAGATGACCCCTTCCGCAAGCATCGTGAGCAGGGCGTTGTCCGGCACATCGAGCGGCAAGGTCACCGCCCCGCGACGGCGCGACGATTCGTAGATGCCCATCAGGATCTCCAGCGTCGCGCGGGCGCTCCGGCCTTCCAGCGGGTGCACCAGCCCCGGCGTCTCCAGGCAGTCGACCAGTGCCGAGACCTCCTCCTTCACCGCCGAGAAGTCCGGATCGGCGTGGAACTCCGCCGCCGAGTAGAGGACCTCGCAGTCCCCGCCCCGGTGGAGGTGAACCAGCGGGCGATCGTCGAGCGGACGGTCGCCATCGAGCACGAGGCGGCCCTCGGTCCCATGCAGGGTGATCCGGTGGTAGGTCGGCCCCTCCACCGGACGCGACGCGATAGAAACGCGATCCTCCGGCGTATCGCCCATGATCGAGCCCGCACCGAGCAGCAGCCGTGCGCCAGCGCCGCTGTCGTTCTCGAACCCGATCCAGGCCAGTGCGCAGTCCTCGATCTGCTGCCCCCACGCCTCCCGATGTTCGCGGGCATCGACCTGCCCCAGCACCCACGTCGCGCGAGGGTAATCGAGCAGGAAGCGCACGAGATCGACCGTGTGGGTCGAATCGACCAGCAGGCTGGAGCGGGGATGCCCGAATGCCTCCACGAACAGCACCTCGCCGATGCGGCCTTCATCCAGCGCACGCTTGGTCGCCAGCGTCTGGCGATCGAACCGGCGCTGATGGCCGACAACCAGCATCGTTCCGGCGCGATCGCAGGCGTCCAGCATGGCATCGGCGGATTGCAGGTCGAGCGCGATCGGCTTCTCGCAGAGGATGGCGCGCGGCGCGGCGATCTCCGCCGTCTCGATCGTCATCGGCGCGTGCAGGTGATGGTGCGTGCAGATGCTGACGATATCGGGGCGCTCCGCTCGCAGCATCTCCCGGAAGTCGGTGTACTGGCCCTGGGCGGGGATTCCGAACTGCTCGCCAAAGCGCGCGGTCGCCTCCGGGAAGATGTCGGCGCACGCGACGAGGTCGATCCGCGGCTCCCGGACATACGCCTCGCCATGTCCGTAAGCCATGCGGCCGCACCCAATGACGGCGGCACGCAGCGGTCCCGCGTGTGGGGGTTCACGATCGAGCGATGCCATCAGAGCTTGATCCCTCCGGCCGCGAGGCCCTGCACGAAGAGCTTGCTGGTGAACATGAAGAGGATGACGAGCGGGACGGTGCCGATGACATAGCCGGCCATCAACGGACCCCAGACCGAGTAGTACTGGTCCTGGAAGCGATAGAGCCCGAGCACCAGCGGGTAGATGTCCTTCGAGGTCAGGGTGACCAGCGGCCAGAGGAAATCGTTCCAGGTGCCGAGGATGTTGAAGATCGCGACCACGCCGAGGATCGACTTCGACAGCGGCAGGCCGATCCGGGCGAAGATCGCCAGCTCACCCGCGCCATCCAGCCGCGCCGCCTCGAAGAGATCCTTCGGCAGGGCCGCGAAGAAGGTGCGCAGGATGAAGATCGCGAAGACCTGCCCGCCGGCGATCCACGGCAGGATCAGCGCCCAGCGGGTATCCAGCATGTGCAGGCGGCTCACGACGACGAAGGTCGGGATGAGCGTGAGGATGCTGGGGATCATCAGCAGGGCGAGGATGAGGTAGTAGAGGATCTCGCGACCAGGGAACTCGTAGTTGGCGAAGACCCAGGCCGTCAGCGCGCCGATCAGCACCACGCCGATGCAGGTGACGCCGCAGACGACGATGCTGTTCACGATGAACGGGATGACGATCTCCCCGGCTTCCCGGTAGTTGCTCCAGTTCAGGGGAAAGGTCGGCCAGAACGGTTGCGTCGCGAACTGGCTGAGATCCTTGAAGGAGATGCTGATGGTGACCAGGAAGGGGAAGAAGAGGAAGAAGCTGATGATGAGCAACAGCAGGTGCTTCCACCAGTCGTCCCTGAAATCCCTCCAGCGTGAGGACGATTCCCGCGCGTGGGCCGATTCCCGTTCCTCGAGCGGGACAGCGAGCAATGTATCAGCCATGATTCCTCCCTCGGTAGCGCCAGCGTGATCGTGGGGATGAGGCGCGTCAGTCGTCCTTGAAGAGCGTCATGTTCAGGATGGTGAGGATCAGGACGGCGATGAAGATCACCACGCCGATGGCGGAGGCGTAGCCGAGGCGTCCATAGGTGAAGGCCTGCTGGTACATGTAGAGGCCGGGCACCATCGTCGCATTGACCGGACCGCCTCCGGTGAGCACCAGCGGCCCGGTGAGCGCCTGGAGGCCGGCGATGATGGAGAGGACGAGGTTGAGCCGGATCTGGCCCTTGATCAGGGGCAGGTCGATGGTAAGGAACTGGCGGAACCCGCTGGCGCCATCGAGCTTGGCGGCGTCGTAGATGTCCACGGGGATGCTCTGGAGGCCGGCCAGGTAGATGAGGACGCCGATGCCGCCGACGAAGGGGAACGCCGTGCCCA
>JBQCJS010000062.1:0-5663 GCA_051952485.1 Thermomicrobiales bacterium
GGGAACCTATCGGGCTAACGATCAGGGAACAAGGGGTGGGGTTGGTTTCCTTTGGTTTTGTAACGCCCCGCCTCCCTGTCCGCTTCGACCCCGATCACAGCCACGACCACTACAACGCGCCGAGCGCGTCCAGCCGCAGCAGCCAGAGCACGCCCAGCATCGCGTGTGCATTCTCGATCGCCGTATTGCCCGGCGTCAGGAAGGCCCCGAGCTCCGCCAACGGCACCTTCAGCACATCGATCGGCTCATCCTCGTCCGCCTCGTGCGGCACCGGATGGCATCCCGTCGCCAGCACCAGCGCCGTCCGCTCCTGCGTGTACCCGGGACTCGCCAGCACGGCAGTCAGGAAACGCAACGAACCCGCCGCGTAGCCCGTCTCCTCGATCAGCTCACGGGCCGCCGTCTGCACCACGGTCTCGCCCGGGTCGATCAGCCCCGCCGGCAGTTCCAGCAGGTAGCGCCCGAAGGCGTGCCGGTATTGCCGGATCATCAGCACCTCGCGATCCGCCGTCACTGGCAGCACCACCGCCGACCCCGGATGCTCGATCACCTCCCGGCCGGACATCGCGCCGGAAGGCAACCGCACCTCGTCGACGCGGACATGCAGGAGCTTGCCGTCGAACCCCCGCCGGGTGCCGGTCGTCACTTCGTGGGGGCGCACCGGTTCCTGCCAGCGATCGGTCGCGCGCGGGCCGTCGAGGGCGATTGCGAAGGGATCGAACGTGGCCTCCCCGTTCCTATCGGTAGGCGCCATTGTCATCCTCCTCCTCATCCATCTCCTCGTCGGTCAGGGTGTGCTCGCGGGCGATCCGCTCCGCCCGGCGTTCGGCGTGGTCGGCGCCGGCCTTCAGGTAGCCGATCACCGTCAATCCGCCGACGATGACGCCCACGGCGAGGCCGATCTTCCAGTCCCGCAGCGCATATCCGATCGGCAGGCCGAGCCCGAGGGCGAGAAACGCCCCTGCCCCCCAGGCGATGGCCTGGCTCCGCTTGCGAACCTCCTCCGTCGTCTCGATGGTGGTGGCATCCGCAGGCGGCAGTGCCTCCGGGGTCTCATCCGGGCGGGAGGACGGATCGGGCGTACCGATGACCATGGGGTTCCTCGCAGGGGAGCGCGCACCGCGAACCGGTGTGCGCATGAAAAACGGGGCACCGGCCAGCTGGCCGGTGCCCCGAAACGTGCTGAAACCTGGAGGCGCCAGCCGGATTCGAACCGGCGATCAGGGTTTTGCAAACCCGTGCCTTACCACTTGGCCATGGCGCCATCTGGCCGGTCGTCGCCACCGCACCATGCGCGGTTTCCGCCGAACCCTCGACGCCAGAGTGTACCATCCCTCCCCGAGCCGGTGCATTCATCGAGGCCGCGCGCCGGGGCCGCCGGATCACCCCGGCCAGGTTCGGCGGAACAGCGCGGGATACGTCACCACGATCCCATCGGCGTCCACCCCAAGGTCCCGGGCGAAGACCACCGCGCCATCACGCAGGGATTCATAGCGCACCGTTTCCGAATCGAGCCGGGTGTACCGCTGCGTCATTGCCGAGAGGTCGAGCGTGGGGATCGCGACGTACGCCACGCGGATCTCCACCGGCTGGCGCTCGACGGGGTGCAGGCGACGGATCGGCAACGTGTTCGTGAACGGCGTGGCGGCGATATCGATGTCGATGCACCCGTCCAGCTCGGGCAGGTCCGTGCCGCTGCCATCCCGCCAACGCCCGGCACGGTCGGACTGGAGCGCGATCCCCAGCGCCGTGCCGTCCTCCTGCTCGCAGGCGACCCGTACCGACCGCACCCGCCACGCCGCATCGAGCACCACCCGGTACGATCCGCGCAGCAGATGCTCGCCATCGTCCGCGGGGACCACCAGCTGGCTGTCCGCCTGGATATCGCCGCCCTGGGCCGAGGGCCAGAGCCGCAGGTGCTCGCTTCCCGCCCGCGCCCACGGCTGCCACAGATAATCACGAATCGTCGTCCGCTCGCCCATATGCCCGCTCCTTGTCACCGGAACGCGATTCGAGCCGGGCAGCTGCCCGGCTCGAACATGGTACGTGCAGTATCGGTGAACGCGGGCGGTGTCCCCTCCCCGCCTCACCAGTCGGGACGCTCATCCTGCCCGTGCCAGGTGGAACGGCTGGTGGCTCCGAACCGCAGGGCCACGAGGTCGAACACGATGAAGGCGAGGATGAAGAGCAGCACATCGATCATGGGAATCACCCCCGGAATGCCTGGACTGGATCACGAACGACGATCGATGACCGGACCCAACGGAAACGCATGCGAGCTCAGGCGGCGCGGTCGAGCGCCTCGTCCTCGATCGGGACCGGCGTGTGCATGAGCACGAGCGCCGCCGGCCGATCCGTCGTCACCGGAATCACGTCCGGCCGCGTGACCTGCGGGCTGACCGCGGACCCGGAGGCGAGCAACCGCCGCACCGCGGCCCGCGTGCGCGACCAGAGGGGATGCGGCTCGGTCGTGGCAATCGAGAGGCGGTGCATCCGCCGCTGGATCTCGGCCTGGCGCTCGAAGATGAGGGTATCGATCAGGTCGGTGTTCATGGGAAGCATCGGAACCGTCCTTCGTTTCTGGCGCAGGAGACCCCACGCCCGGCAATCGGTGCGATCCGGAACCCGGATGCGACAACGGGGCGAAGTCCAAGGCAGATGCGGTGATGGTGGAAGTGGAAGTGGTAGTGGCGGAGGCGACGGGGGCGGCACGACAGCGGTGGATTGGCTCGGGCAATCCGGTGGGGAGCTAGCCGTGGAGCTCGTGCTCCAGGGTGGGTGATGCGATCGCAACCGACATGGGGTGCGCTCCTTCTCTGGTGACCGGCGGTGTCAGCCAGCCGGCTCTCGATCCGATGGCTCTATACTATCGCCGACAGCGGACACTTTCCGTCCTGCTTTGATAGAACATGTATTCTGTTTTTGCAGAGGAATGTCTTCAGGCTGTCTGGACGCAATCGGTCCCGAGCTACCGCCCACGGAGTGGATGTGCACGCATGGTGATGGAAGCGACGAAACCGGCAAGCCGCGTGCTGGCCATGCTGGAGCTGCTGCAGGACCGCCCCGGCATCAGCGGCCCGGCCCTCGCCGACGAACTGGGGGTCACCACCCGCACCATTCGCCGGTATGTCGTGACCCTGCAGGAGATGGGCATTCCCGTCGAACCGATGGCCGGCCGCACCGGTGGCTACTGGCTGCGGCCCGGGTTCCGGATGCCGCCGCTCATGTTCAGCCCCGAGGAAGCGATCGGCCTCTCCATCGCCCTGCTCGCCTCCCGGACATCGGCCTCCGCCGAGCTGCCGAAACCGGTGACCCAGGCCCTGACCAAGATCGAGCGGGTCCTGCCCCGGGAACTGCTGGAACGCATCGAGACGATCCGCTCCAGCCTGCTCCTGCCGGAAGCGCCCTACACGACGATGGAGAGCGACAGCTTTCCGAATCCCACCGTCCTGGCGACCCTGGCCCAGGCGACGATCACCTCACGCCGCTGCTGGATGCGCTATGGCCGCCCCGACGGCGACGAAACGGCGCGCCAGGTCGATCCCTACGGCATCGTGGTGCATCTGGGACGCTGGTATCTCCACGCCTATTGCCACCTGCGCGGGGACCGGCGCACCTTCCGGATCGACCGCATCCGCCGCGTCGACCTCCTGGAGTCCGCCTTTGTCCAGCCCGCCGATCTCGATGTGCGGGCGGCGGTGATGGCCTCCCTCGCGCTGGTGCGCAGCGATTTCCGGGTGGAGGTGGAGATCCATGGCCCCTGCGAGGCGGTCAAGGAGTTCATCAGCCCGGATCTCGCCGTGCTCGACCCGATCGACACGGAGACCACGCGCCTGGTCTCGGCAACGGAGAGCCTGCAGTGGTTCGCGTGGCGCCTCAGCAGCATCCCGTTCCCGATGCGGGTGATCTCGCCGCCGGAGCTGGTGGACGCATTCCAGGCCTTCGGCGACCGGATGCACGCGATCGCCGCCGCGTCCGGTTCCAGCCCCGCCCAGCCAGCGGGATAGCGCACGATCCCGCTGGCCGGACATCTCCTTCGGAGGACGAGGACAGGGCCAGCCTCGTCGGCTGGCCCTGTTCTCGTCCCGATGGCCTCCTCCCCGGCTCAGGCGCGGGCCGCGGCCGTCCGGGGCGCGGGGACGAACGGGCGAAGGCGATGACCGTCCGGGTCCAGCGCCGTGAAGGTGTAGCCGAAGTCCCGGTCCACAGGCTCCTGCGGGACCGGGATGCCCCGCCCCTTCCACTCGGTCGCCAGCGCGTCGAGCGCGCCCCGGGAATCGATGGCGAAGCAGTATTCCGCCGCGCCGGGCTCGCCAGTCGCGGCCGGGATCACGTCGCTCCGCCGCCAGAGTCCCCACGCCGTGCCGTTCTCGAGGACGAACAGCGCGAACCCGGGGTGATCCTCCACCGGCTCCTTGCCGAACAGGTCGCGGTAGAAGGCAACGCTCTTCGGGATATCGGCGACGTAGAGGATGGTGTAGATCGGTTCCATGACAGGTCGCTCCTTGCGGTCTGGCTTCCTGCGACCCGGTCCATTCCGGATCGCCTGATTCCATTCTCGGGGCCAACCCTGTCAGATTCTGGCAGTAAGTCCGACCGATCCTCGCAACCGCTCACGGGAGCCAGGCCGGCTCCGGGATGCCGTTCGCCTTCCGCCATTCCGGCAGCAGGTCGTGCCGGCTGCGGGGGTATCGCTGCGCCGTCAGGGCCAGATGCGTGATGCGGTCCAGGCGGAAGTTCCGGTAGTCCTCCCGCAACTCGCACCAGGCGACGATCATCTGCACCTGCTCGAAGAAGGCAATGGCGATCGGCCAGATCACCCGCTCGGAATCGACCCCACGCTCGTCGCGATAGGCGATGCGGACCTTCAGCTCGTCCCGGATCGCCTCCCGCATCCGGGGCAGGATCGGCGCGGCGGCCCTGGTCGGGGCGGGCGGCGCATCCTGGCCCGCAGGACGCCGGGCGGGCACGAACAACCCCGTCTGCTCCAGGTGCTCGCGCAGGTCGGCGGGAAGTACCGCGGCGATCCGGGCGAGGGCGCTGGCGCCGGCCCGGGAGAGCGCGGGATCGGTCCGCGCCGCCACCCAGCGGGTGCCAAGCACGAGCGCCTCGATCTCCTCCTCGGTGAACATCAGCGGCGGCAGCAGGAATCCCGGCTTCAGCAGGTACCCCCGGCCTGGCGTGCCGACGATATCGGCGCCCTGGGCCTGGAGTGTGGCGATATCCCGGTAGAGCGTGCGCACGCTCACTCCCAGGTCCTCGGCCAGCCGCTCACCCGAGACCGGCGCCCGGTGCAGCCGGAGCAGATGCATGAGATCGAGCAGGCGTTCGGATCGCGACATGGGTGGTTCCCGTTCCGGCAGGAGATGGGTGACGTCGAACCCTATCGTACGGGACGACCGGCCCGTGCGGCATCCGGCCGGTCACGCAACAGGCCCCGTCCGCTGTGGACGGGGCCTGTTGCGTGGTCGTGTCCCGGGGCGGCGCCCGTCGCTAGGCGTCGTGACCGAGGCTGCGTCCGTGGCTCGGCCGACGCCGCTGGCGGATCGCCGCGAGACCCGATGTCGCGAGGATCAGGCTGAGTGCGGCGAACGCGGCGAGCAGCGCATTCCCGCCCATGCCTCCCGCGCCAGGACCGCCTTGCCCGGTGCTCGGCAGCTCAC
>JBQCJS010000063.1:0-6104 GCA_051952485.1 Thermomicrobiales bacterium
ACGGAACTTGGGCCAATTGTTCGCCGCAGACATGGTGTTCGGGATGCGCGTGGTGGATGGTTTCGTCTTCACGGGCGTCGTGGTGTTGGCGATCGACGCGGTGGCGACCGCCGACTAGCGACCAGCGTCATCCCCCGACAATCAGGAACGTTCCTGGCCGGAGCCTGCCGCATCCTGTGTGGCAGGCTCCGGCCTTTGGTGCATAGCACCACGACCCTCGCCGTCATCCTGAATCCGGATACCCCGCAGACCGACACGCGGACCCACTCCTTCGGCTGCGCTCAGGATTCCCTCCGCACAGACGGAGCACACAGATCAGCCGGATTCCGTATCAGTCCCTGGGAGGCATCATGGCGCCATTCGATTTCAAGAAGGACCGCAAGGACCTCTACGCCCCGCCCACGTCCGGGTTCGTGCTCGTCGAGGTCCCACCCATGACCTTCCTGGCTATCGACGGCCACGGCGATCCCAACACCAGCGCGGCGTACCGGGAGGCGGTCGAGGCGCTCTACGCGGTCTCCTATGCTGTCAAGTTCGCCGGCAAGGCGCAGGGCCGGGACATCGTGGTCGGCCCGCTCGAAGGCCTGTGGTCCGCCGCCGATCCGGGCGTCTTCACCAGCCGGGCCAAGGCCGACTGGGACTGGACGATGATGATCCGCCAGCCGGACTGGGCCGCCACGGACATGCTGCGGGAGACGATCGCGGCGACGGCACGCAGGAAGCCCCTCCCTACGCTGGAAGCAATGCGCATCGTCCCGTATGCGGAGGGGACGTGCCTCCAGATCATGCACATCGGCGCCTACGACGACGAAGGACCGACCCTCGCCCGGCTGCACGACGAGATCATGCCCGCGCGGGGCCTGACGTGGAACGGGCCGCATCACGAGATCTATCTCAGCGATCCCCGGCGTGTCGCGCCGGAGAAGCTGAGGACGATCCTCCGCCAGCCAGTTCGCCCGGCGACCACGGAGCCTGCGGGCGTCGCCTGACGGCGCGCCCACCTGCCCGATCGGGGTGTGGCGAAGGCCGCGCGACTCGCTACGATGGAATCCGTCGTCCGCCCCACCGCCTGAGGAGATCCCCATGCCCAAGGAAACCCCGACACCCGATCACATCCGCGAGGCCCTCGCCACCGACCGCGTGATCGACATCACCACGATCGGCCGCAAGTCCGGCACGCCGCACCGGATCGAAACGTGGTTCTACCGCGCCGATGGCCGGCTCTTCCTGACCGGCAGCCCCGGCAAGCGCGACTGGTACGCCAACCTCGTGCAGACGCCGGAGTTCCTCTTCCACCTCAAGACCAGCGTGGAGGCCGACCTGCCCGCCCGCGCGACACCCATCACCGATCCGGATGAGCGCCGCGCGATCTTCACGGCGATCCTGGCCGATATCGGGCGCCCGGCGAGCGATGTCGATGCCTGGCTGGCCGGGAGTCCGCTGATGGAGGTCGCGATCGAGGAGTACGCCGCCGCGCCGTCGTGAGGCGACGCGGTCAGCCCTTGATGCCGGAATGGGTGACGCCCTCCATGAAGTAGCGCTGGAAGAGGAAGAAGAGGATCATCATCGGCACCGTGAAGATCACCGAGGCCGCCATCAGCAGCGACCATTGGGTGCCGAGTTCCTTGAACGAGTCCTTCATGCTCGCCAGGCCGAGGGCGAAGGTGTAGCTGTCCGGGTTGTTCAGGTAGATCAGCGGCGTCATGAAGTCGTCCCACTTCGCGTTCGCCTCGAAGATCGCCACCGCCACCAGCGCCGGACGCACCAGCGGCAGCATCAGGCTCCAGTAGATCCGGAAGAACCCGGCGCCATCCACCCGGGCGGCATCCATCAGGTCCTGCGGGATGGTGAGCATGAACTGGCGCAGCATGAAGATGTAGAAGGCCGAGCCGAAGAGATTGCCGGCCCACAGCGGCCAGAAGGTGTTCACCGCGCCCAGGCGGTTCCAGATCAGGAAGGTCGGGATCAGCGTCACCGCGCCCGGCAGCAGGTAGGTCCCCATCACCAGCGCGAAGAGCGGCCGCTTGCCGGGAAAGCGGATCCGCGCGAACGCATAGGCCACGAGCGAGCTGGACATCACCACCGCGACGACCGCGAGCGTGGTGACGAGCAGCGTGTTCATGAACCAGTCGAGCACCGGCGCGGCGGCGAAGAAATCGCAGTAGTTGCTCCACATCCAGCGCGAGGGCAGCCAGGTGCCGGCGTAGATCTCGTCGGCCGGTTTCAGCGACGAGAGCACCAGCCAGACAAAGGGCAGGCAGAAGGCCACGGACAGCACGATGAGTGCGCCGTAGGTGGCGATCGGCCCGGGGCGCATCCAGCGCCGGGGTCCCGGCTCCCGTGTGCCCGTGGCGCGCGCCGACCCCGGAACGGATGCCTGCACGGGGGTGGAGGTGTCGATGGGAACGGCCATGCCGTCTCCTTTCCCGCCGATGGTCATCAGGCGGTCTCGTGCTCGTAGTAGACCCAGCGCTTCGACAGCGCGAATTGCAGCGCGGTGATTGCCAGCACCAGCACGAAGAGCACCCAGGCGATAGCGGAGGCATAGCCCATCTGGAAATAGCCGCTGCCGAACGCCCGCTTGAACAGGTACATGACGATGAAGAGCGCCGAGTTCTGGGGTCCACCGTCCTTGTCGAACATCACGTAGCCCTGCGTGAAGACGTTGAGCGATGCGATGATCGAGACCGTGGCGATGAAGAAGGTGACGCCGGAGATCATGGGCAGGGTGACGCTGCGGAACCGCTCCCAGCGGCCCGCGCCATCGAGCGTGGCGGCCTCGTAGAGGTCCTTCGGCACACCCTGCAACGCCGCCAGGAAGAGGATCATCGCGCTGCCCATCATCCACACCTGGGAAATGACGATCGCCGGCTTCGTCCAGAATGGATCGACCGTCCAGGCCGGGGCTGGCAGGTGCAGCCAGCGGAGGGTGCGATTGATCAATCCGTCGTTCGGGTTCAGCATCCACACCCAGAGGTAGGCGGTGGCGACGGCCGGGGTCATCGAGGGCAGGTAGAAGGCGGTGCGGAAGATGCCGCGCGCCTTCCGGGCCTCGTTGAGCAGCAGCGCGATCGCCAGGGACAGGACGAGGTGGAGCGGCACGTACATCAGCGCGTACATGAGCGTATTGCGCAGGGCGAGCGGGAAGAGCCGGTCACGGGTGAAGAGCCGGTCGTAGTTGTCGAGGCCGATCCACTGCGGCGAGTTGATGACATCGTATTTCGTGAAGCTGAAGTAGAGCGAGGCCAGGAAGGGGAATGCCGTGAAGACGGCGAACCCGATCAGCCACGGCGAGATCGCCAGCCAGCCCGCTCGCGATTCGGCGGACAGCGCGAACCGCGAGCGGGGCCGCCCCGCAACCGGGACGTCTCGCGCCTGTTTGTCGATGGCGATATCGGCCATCTGCCTCTCCTTTAGAAGTTCGCGTATCGCGTCGATGGCCCGGCCCCATCGGTCGGGATGCCGGGTCGGACGCGAGGCCGCTCCCGATCCGCCGTGCGTCGGCACGGCACCGGGAGGCATCGGGAATGGCGTCCCGGCCCGGTGCGATCGCCGGGCATGGCGAAGGGCCCGGCCCCCATCACCGGATGATGGGGGCCGGGCGGCGTGCTAGAAGGAATCGATGGCGTCCTGGGCGTCGCTGTTCGCCTGGTCGAGCGCATCCTGGGCGGAAGCGTTGCCACTGAGGGCCGGGGAGACACCGGAATCGGCCATGATGTCTTCCAGTTGTCCCGCGACCGGCGACTTGCCGATCTCCCGGTTCCGGCTCTGCTCCAGGATCTGCGGAAAGAGCTTCACGGCGGCGTCGAAGGGTCCGGCGATCGGCTCGTACAGCTCATCGATCTGGAGCTGGTCGGCCGTCCTGCTCCCCGTGAGCGCCGGCAGGTAGGGCTTTCCCTGCTGGTCGCGATAGGCCTTGGTCGCTTCCGCGCCCAGCTTCCAGGTGGCATCGCTGTGCAGGAACTTGATGAACTCCCAGGCGGCGTCCGGGTTCTTGGCACCCTTGGGGATGTACCAGGAGTTGCCGCCGGTGAAGCTCACCATGGGGCCATCCGGACCGGAGCCGCGCTCCCGCACGGGGAGTACGGTGAAGTTCATGTCCGGGGCGACGGTGGCGATCGGGCCACCCATCATCCACTGTTCGTAGAGCGTGATGGCGACCTGGCCGCGCGGGAACTGCTCGTCACCCTGCCAGGTGGTCGAGAGCCCCTGATAGGCCTGGTATCCGCCCTGGGCATCGTAGGCCTTCACGCCCCAGTCCAGCGCCTCGACGTTCTTCCCGTCGTTGAAGGTGGCCTCAGTGGCGTCGTCGTTCATGAAGTGGCCGCCGTTGCCATTGCCCCACAGCCAGAAGTTCTTCGCCTGGTACTTGTGGTCGAAGCCCCAGCGCTTGAGGACATCCCCATCCTTCTGCACCAGCTTGGCGCCCATCTCGCTCAGGGCGTCCCAGTCGGAGGTATCGATGGAGGCGCTGTCGATGCCGGCCTCCTTCAACTGGTCGAGGTTGAAGAAGAGGGCGCGGACATCCATGCCGCCGGGGATACCGTAGAGCTGGCCATCCCAGGTGGACTCCTCGATCGCTGCCTCGTAGAAGTTGGAGGTGTCGTACCCATCCCGCTCGATGAACGGCGTCAGCGGCTGCAGCACGCCGCGGGCCGCCCAGGTCGCCGTCTCGAACCGGCTCAGCCAGATCACGTCCGGCACGGTGTCGGAGGCGGCGGCCGTGAGCAGCTTCTGCTCGTCGAACGACTCGACGACCTGCAGCTTGACGTCGGGGTATGCCTTCTGGAACGCCTCGACGCGGGACCGCGCCAGGGGGTTCGTCTCCGCCGTGCCGAAGCCCCATTCCACCAGGTCGCCGCTCACCTTGGCGGCGGGGGTGGAGTCCTGCGCGGCGGCCGCGCGCAGGACCACTGGCGCGGCGAAGGTGGCGGAGGCGGCCCCCGCGATCACCGAATGGGCGAGGAGGGCACGACGATCGAGACGGACACGCTTCGGGGCAAAACGAATCAGCGGGTGATCCATGGGGTGACTCCTGACCGGCGGTGGCGCGTGGAAGGTCCGTCCTACCCACAGGGGCAGAATCACGTCCTGGCACAGCCGGATTGGCGATCGATATGGGACACGGCCACGAGGTAGACCTGCCTGCCACCTTGCACCGCGCATGCCAGAAGCTGCGCCCCGAGATGACCCGCATCTCTCCACGAACGCATGTCGTTCATGTTCCGTCGGCTTGAAGGAAGCAGGAGCCGTCATCAAGGCGGTTCCCGCGATCTGTTCCGTCGTTCGTTCGGTTCCCTGGCGAAAAGTCGAGCTATACCTGTCGTCATCCGCCGGGCAACAGGGGAGCGGGCACGGATGGAATCCACCCATGCCCGCTCATGCCATCACCGTCCCGGTGCGTGGGGGAGCCTTCTGCCTCCCGCGCGGCGATCACGCCACGTCGCGGCGATGCATCACCCAGAGCGAGATGCCCGCGCACCCCAGCAGCCAGGCCAGCAGGACAACGACCGCCTGGGTCACGCCCACGTAGGGCCCGTTGAACAGGCCGGGACCGCCCGACGTGCCGCCGCCGAATCCCTGCGTGAGTGAATACGCGTTGGCGCGAATCAGCCCCTCCACCACCGGCTTCAGCCAGGAGATGGTGTTCACGAACCCGCTGAGCGTCCCCTCGATCAGGAGCGCGTAGAGGATGCCGAGTCCGATCGCGAGGCCGGTACCCCGGGTCGCCACCGCCAGCAGCACGCCCAGCGCCGCCCAGGTCATCAGGATCAACCAGCCGGCTGCGATGGCCTCCACGAATGCGCCCGGCGCGGGCCAGGAGATCGCCACGCCCTCGGCCCCGGCGATGGCGATACTGGCGATGCCGTTCACCACGAACGCCAGCAGCACCATCGGCACGACCAGGACGGCTAGGGCGCCCAGCTTGGCAAGCACGATCCGGGTGCGGCCGGGACGCTGGGTGAAGAGCGTCTTCCACATGTTCCAGCCGAATTCGTTGCCGAACGTCATCACCGCCAGGATCAGCACCAACGCCCCTCCGAAGAAGGCGAAGCCGCTGGAGGTCGTCGCGACGAGGCTGGAGGGCAGCATCGGGCCGAGAT
>JBQCJS010000064.1:0-7077 GCA_051952485.1 Thermomicrobiales bacterium
ACCGAATCTCCCGCTGCCCGCTCCATTCCCGCCACGCCGGAAGCCCCGACCCCGCCTACCCAGTTGCTGATGCAGCGCCCCGACCTCGACGGCGATCCACTGGCAACGCTCCCCGCTGGCTACGAACTGCGCCTCGCCACCCCGGACGATGAAGAGGCGCTGGCCGTCCTGCTCTCCGCCGCCTTCGCCGAACTCGGCGAATGGACGGCTGCCACGGTGCGCGAGCGGTTGACGCAGGCGGCGGATGTCGATGCGGTCTACGTGATCGCCTTCGCGGGGACGCCGGTGGCGACGGCTTCCAGCCGCCACGATCACGAGCGATTTCCCGGTACGGGGTACGTGCATTGGGTGGGGGTGTCGCCGGAGCATCGCGGGCAGAACCTCGGTTCGGCGCTGATGGACCAGATGCTGGTCGATTTTCGGGCGCGGGGCTACCGGGATGCGGTGCTGGAGACGGACGACTTCCGCCTCCCGGCCATCCGTACCTACCTGAAGCATGGGTACGTGCCGGTGCCGGAGAACGTGAAGGGTGAGGACCATCGCTGGCGATGGTCGGCTGTGCTGCCGCAGGTGCTCTCCCCGCGCCGAGCGTGAGCCCGAGGCCCGGGCCGGTGCCCGTTCCCTCATGCCGGCCGAACTTCAACCGCCCCTGTCATGCTGAGTGGACTGTCTAGGCTAACGTGTCCTGTGCATACCTGGTCGGGCCGCCATGAAGGCCGCAGCGCGACAGGCCCCCACAAAGTGGTTCGGCCGGACTGCCGAGCGATTCGGTCGAACCACGTCGGAGGGCGAACCCGCGCAGTGGTTGTGGTTGCTGCGGCCGGTGGTTCGCCGAGATCTCAGCGCAATGCCAGATAAAGCGAGCCGATGTGCTGGGCGACGCGGCGGATGACCTGGGGAATCGGGGATCGGCGCCGTGGCCGGAGCCGCGATCCTTCGCCTGAGGCCACGGGCGATGCGCCGGCAGCCTGGCAACCCTAAACCCCGGCGTCCTCCGCGCGTTCGTCCTGCGTGCGCTCGCCTTCGGAGACGCCCTGCATCCCGGCCACCAGGCCGGAGGAATCGTCCGGGGACGTGTACTTGTCCGCCGCGATCCAGAAGCGCAGCACACCCAAGATCACCAGTTGCAGCACGAGGCTCCAGAGCGCCGCGAACTGGTTGGAGGCGAACGCGAAGAACTGCCCGAACAGGAGGGAGACGAGCGTCGAGAGCACCAGCGCGCTCAGGCCCGGGATGCGCTTGTCCCGCCAGAGCAGGACGAGGCCGAATCCCGCGATCGATCCCGCCGCGAACCCGGAGAGCAGCGTCCCCCATTCGGTAAAGGTCAGGCCGTCGTTCACCTTGAAGTTGCCATCGTGCCAGGCGAGCGCCAGCGAGGCCAGCCCGTTGATCGTCTGCAGGATGAAGATGCCGATCACGATCCGGAAGAGCCACGGCCCGCTCACCAGCTTCCAGTAGCGGGAGACCAGCGCCTGCCGGATGCGCAGGATGCGTGACGGCCCGCGCGCATCGATCAGGTCGGCGTGTTCCAGGGCGTCGCGGATCGCATCGGCCAGCGGTCCCCGCTCGCCCGAGTCCTCCAGGTGCTTCAGGGCGGCCTGCTGGCGCTCCCGGTCCAGATGGCCGATCGCGAGGGATTCCACGGCCTGCACCGCGTAGAAGAGGTGGTCGCTCGGGGTGATCTTGTCGATGCGGTCGATGGTGCGGGCGATCAGGAAGAGCAGGACCAGCACGGCGTAGATCAGGGCGATGGTCGGGCGATAGAAGTAGTCGTTGTCCTTGGTGATGAACTTCCCCAGCTCGTCGATGAAGCAGCCGAAGCCCGCGCCGCCGATGATGGCGGCGGGCGTCTTCCAGACATCGCTGGCGAAGATGATGAGGATGCCGATCGCGATCACCATCCCCAGGCCGCCCCACAGCATGTGCGCGACGTGCAGGGTCGCGCCGCCCACCTGCGGATAGCCTGTCGCCGCCAGGTAGATGCGGATGCCGAGGATGGTGACGATCGCGGAGACGAGCCAGACCTCGGTCAGGATCGCGCTGTTCAGGTCGCGCACCTTGAACGGCGATTGCACCGGGACGTGGCGTGTCCCGCCGGACGGGCCCGATTCGGGCCGGCCGCTCGCGCGGGAGGCCGGGGCGGAGGACGTGGATGCGGATGTCGAGGCCATGGCGATCACGTTTCGGCGAAGGCGGCTCGCGGCAGGGCGCGAGGGCGCACGGCGGCAGGGCAATGAGCGCCTCGACGATACCACGCGCCAGCCTTGCCGTCGCAGGGGCCGATCCTCGGGGATCAGCTGTCCGGCGACAGGATGCCTTGCTGCATGGCGATCGCCACCGCCGCCACCCGCGACGAGGCATCGAGTTTCCGCATGATGTGGAGGACATGCGACTGGACCGTGCGCACCCCGATGAAGAGGTCGTCGGAGATCTCCTGGTTACTCCGGCCCTGCTGCAGCAGCGCCAGCACCTCCAGCTCGCGGGGCGAGAGCGGGGAATCGGAGGGGGGACCTGGCGGGCGGGTGTCGCCGGGCGGCGGTGAGAGGGCGTGCGCGTCCACGCCATGCCCGAGGGCGATGGCCTCCTCCAGCGAGGGGAGCGCGGACGCGGGTGGGGCCGGGGTATGGCCATGCAGGCGCTGGCGGAAGGCATCGTCCTCCGCGCGGTCGATTTCGGGCACCGGGAAGTGCAGGTCGTCGCGCGTGTGCGCGGTCGCCGCCACGATCCGGTGCGCGGTGGCGTGGTCCCCGCTGGCGTCGGCGCAGCGGGCGAGGGCGTCCAGCGTCTCGACGATGCCCACACGATCGCCGCTGGCCTCGTAGCGGCGCAGGGCGTCGTGCAGCAGGGGGATCGCCTCGCGGACGGCGCCGCGCTGGAGGGCGATCCGGCCGAGATTCGTCACCGACCAGGCCACACCGCGTCCGTCTCCGACCTGCTCGTACAGCGCGCTGGCCTCGTGGTTGAGGGCGCTGGCCTCCCCCAGGCGGCCCATCGACCAGAGCACATTCGCGAGGTTGGTGAGGGCCACCGCCCGGCCCCGGCGATCGCCGACGCGGGCAAGGTGGGTGCTCCCCTCCTGGATGAGGTGATGCGCGGCGGCGAGATCCCCGCGCGCCACCGCCTGCTCGCCCAGTCCCAGGCAGGCGAGGCCCATCAGGTCCCGGTCGTCCAGCCGGCGTCCGATGGCGAGCGCCTCCGCGTGCAGGCTGCGCGCCCGTTCGCGGTCACCCTGCATGCCCATCAGGAGGCCCAGCGAGTTCACGGCCCGACCCCGCACGGCGTCGGGGGCGTCGCCCTCGTCCGCCGCCAGCGCATCCCGGAGCCAGCCGACCGCCTCCTGCAACGATCCCCGGCTGTATCCATAGCGCCAGAGGGCGGTCGCCAGGCGGAGCGGGGCGTCGGGCTCTTCGCGCTTCTCCGCGAACCAGGCGAAGGCCCGCCGCACATCCGGCAGGCGCTCGCCGATGCGATCCAGCCAGAGGTGCTGGTCGGCGCCGGTCAGCTCGGGAGCGGCGGCCTCCGCGAAGGCGAGCACGGACCGGGCGAGGCGGGCGGTGGTCTCCTCCGCCTCGCCCGCCTCCGCGAGGCGATGGGCGCCGAACTCCCGCAAGGTGGCCAGCATCCGCATGCGCGGCGCTCCCTCGTGGAAGGGGACGGCACGGACCAGACTCGCATCGAGCAGGTGGGCGATGCCAGTGGCGGTCGTTTCATCGTCCCCTACGGCGAGGACCAGCGTCGCATCCGCCACGCTCCAGGTGCCGCCGAACACCGACGCCCGCCGGAATGCCGCCTGCGCCATCGGATCGAGCCGCGCGTAGCTGCGCGCCAGCGTGCGTTGCAGCGGTCCCATGTCCGGGGCGGCCCGGCCCTCGCCCTGCCCGGTCGCCAGCGAGGGGTGGGCGAGGGCATCGGCGAGCGTGGGGAGGGGATCGCCGCTGGTCCGCAGGTGGGATGCGGCGAGTTCGATTGCCAGGGGGTGTCCTTCCAGCCGCGCGGCGATGGTGAGCGTGGCCGCGACATCGGCGGGCGTGAAGGGGGGAACGGATTCCGGGCCGAACGCGCGTTCCACGAAGAGGCGGACGGCGTCCCAGGCCAGCGCCGTCTCCAGCGTCGTGGGGCCGGTTCGCAGGTCGTCGGGCGTGGGGAACGCGATCGGCGCGACGGGATAGACGCGTTCGCCGTAGACATCGAGGACGGCCTGGCTGGTGACCAGGATGGTGAGCCGGGGCGCGACCTGCAGGAGGGCGGTGAGGTGCGGGCCGGCCGCGACGAGGTGCTCCATCCCGTCCAGCGCCAGGAGGAGCGGCCTGTCCCCGATCGCGGCGCCGATGGAGACGGCATCGGGCGCGCTGCCGGGCAGGTCGAGGTCCAGCGCGGCGGCGATGGCCGGCAGCACCAGGTCGGTGCGGTCGGGAGGAAGCTGGCCCAGGTCGATCAGAACGGCGGTACGCGCTCTGCGAGCGATCTCGCCGGCGACCGCTGCTGCGGCCAGACGACTCTTTCCAATCCCTCCCGGTCCGGTCAGCACCACCAACGGGGCGTCCGGATCGTCGATCAATGCCCGAATCTCCGCCAGGTCCCGTTCCCGGCCGATGAGCGTATCGCCGGAGGCATGCACATCCGTCGCGACGGATCGTGCCGTCGCTCGGGTCGGACCGTCGAACTGGTGGGAGGAAGGGGCCGGGTTCAGCGAGGAACTCGCTTTCGCGCGGGAGGCGGAGGGAGGTCGAGTCGGTATGCGGCAGCGTCACGACGAGTGTACGGCACCGGCGCCAGGCCGTTGCCGGGTCGGTCCGGGATAGATGCGCATCGACGCGGGTCGTCCGGACCGGGACGCGGGCATGGATGGACATGCCAGATCGGCGATGCAGCCACGGATCGATGGTCGGCAGGGTCCCCTTTTGGGTCAGGAACGAAGAAGGCACACGATGGAACGGGGCACGAAGGACACGGCGCACGATGGGGTTCGGATGGAGCGGGGCAGGGTCTCCCGCCGGAAACTGGTGACGGGAGCCACCGCCACGCTCGGCGCCGCCACGGTCGCGGCATTCGCGGCACGTGGCGGGTTTGCGCAGGAACAGTCGGGCACCAGCCCGGCGACGCCGAACGTCCTGAGTTCGACGCCCGTGCCGGAAGAGGTGACCGCCAATATCAACGACTGGCCGGTGGCGCAGGGTGATCTCCAGGCGACGCGAGCGGCGAAGAACTCGCCGATCACCTCGGAGACGGTCAGCAAGCTGGCGCCACTCTGGACCGTGCCGATCACGGTCTCCGGCAACTTCAGCGGCATCACCGCCAACGCCGTCATCCTCGGTGATGTCATCTACTACCAGGACATGCAGAGCAATGTCTTCGCGCTGGATCGCGCGACCGGCAAGGAGCTCTGGCGCTACGACGCCAAGGTGCCGAGCAACGGCCCGAACGGGGTCGCGGTCGCCTACGGCATGGTCTTCGCCGCCACCGGCGATACCAGCGTGGTGTTCGCGCTGGACCAGAAGACGGGCGCGTTGATCTGGGAGAACGACGTCTCGAACTCCGACTTCGAGTGCATCGACATGGCGCCAGCCGTGTACGACAACACCGTCTACATCAGCACGAACCCGAACAACACCACCTACGGCAATTAACGCGGAGGGGCGCGCGGCATCCTCTACGCGCTGGATGCGAAGGGCGGTTCCACCCTCTGGAGCTTCGACACCGCCGCCGACAACCTGTGGGGCAACCCGCGCACGAACTCCGGCGCCGGCCTCTGGTATCCGCCCTCCTTCGATGAGGACGGCAGCATGTATTTCGGCACCGGCAATCCCGCTCCCTATCCCGGCAACGCCGAGTACCCGAGCGGGTCCAGCCGCCCGAAGCCGAACGACTACGCCGATTCGATGGTCTCCCTGAGCCTCGCGACCGGCGGTGTCAACTGGTCTCTCAACGCCAAGCCGCACGATCTCTTCGACCACGACTTCCAGCAGTCGCCGGTGCTGGCCGAAGTCACCTTCCCGGAGGCCAAGGAGCCGACGCTGATCGCGGTTGGGGCGGGCAAGACCGGCACCGTCATCGCCTGCGAGGCGAAGAGCGGCGGCCTGCTCTGGAAGACGGCGGTGGGCATCCATGAGAACGACGACATGGAATGGCTGCCGGAGGGCACGACCCGCGTCTATCCGGGCGGTCTCGGTGGCGTCGAGTCGCCGATCGCCTTCGGGGATGGCAAGATCTTCGCGCCCTACATCAACTTCCCCATCTACGTGAAGCCGGACAATGTCGACAACTCCGTGCCGAACGACATCACGCAGGCCACCGGCGGCCTGGCGGCGATCGATGCGATCACGGGCGATATCGTCTGGGATTTCAAGCAGAACGCGATGGTGGTCGCCGGGGCGACGGTGGTGAACGACCTCGTCTTCTCCGGGGCGCTCGATGGGTACTTGCGGGCCCACGACATCAAGACGGGCAAGGTCGTCTGGCAATGGGAGGCGCCGGCAGGCCTGAACGCGCCGCTGGCGGTGGCGGGCGACACCATCGTCTTCGCGGCGGGCGCCCCGATCTTCGTCGCGACCCAGCCGCAGGAAACGGCGGACGCGACGCCTGCCGCATCCCCGGCGTCCACCCCCGCGAGCGGAACGCCAGCCGCCGCGCGGAAGGCGAATCCGCAGATCGTGGCCCTGAAGCTCGGCTCGTAGCGGCCTGGCGAAGCGCTATGCGGGGAGGCCGGCCATCCTTGGCCGGCCTCCCCTGGGCGAGAGTGCGTTACGCCGCCGTGGTGAGGAAGAAGCCGTTGCCGTCCGGGTCCTCGAAGTGGGCGCCACGGGCTCCCCACGGCATGTCATCCGGCGCCATCGTGAAATGGACGCCCTTCTCCGCGAGGTCGCGATAGGTGGCATCGACATCGTCGCAGAGCAGCGAGATCCCGGTGGGCGATCCCGGCTGCCGGTCGCCCATGATGCCGACGCCGTTGAGGGCGAGTTCCGCGCCGCCGCCCGGTGGCACCACGGTGACGAAGCGGTAGCCATCGCCCATCACCTGGTCGATGGCGAGCGTCCAGCCGAGCACCTCGGTGTAGAAGCGGATCGCCGCCGCCTGATC
>JBQCJS010000065.1:0-2353 GCA_051952485.1 Thermomicrobiales bacterium
TAATAATATACCCTTCACGTCACCTCATTTATTTCGGCGTTAAGGGTGGTGGGGCGCGGTTATTCGTTTCCCGCGCCTGTCCGCGTCACCGTATGCAGGGAACCCGGCCCGCCACCGTGATGTCCTGTCCCATTTCCGAAAAGGAAGCCACGACGAACGCTGACTCACGTTGCAGGGACCCTCAGAAGGATCGCCCGGGTCTGACGCGGCCAGCTCAGGCGATCACAAGGATCGCCCCTACGGCCAATGACGTTGCCCTCGTCAGCTCGGCAGTTCGCCCTGCACGCCCTCGACGAACCAGTTCATCGCCAGCAGTTCCTCACCCGTCATGGCGGTGCCGTCGGCCACCTTCTCGGAGCCGTCCTGCGCCTTCAGCGGGCCGGTGAAGATCGTGAAGATGTCCTGCTCGCCCGCCTGGAAGGACTTCTCCTCGGCGACCGCATGCTCCTTCTCGGTCGCCTCCACGAAGTCCGCGATCGGCGAGAGGTCGACGAGGCCGTCCTTCCAGCCGCCCCAGTACGCATTCGACGTCCAGGTGCCATCCATGATGCCCTTGACCGCCTCCGCGTAGTAGACCCCCCAGTGCCAGATCGGGCAGGTGATGACCGCCTTCGGGGCCAGCGGCGCCATGTCGGCGTTGTAGCCGACGCCGTACTTGCCAGCCGCCTCGGCGGCCTGCTGCGGCCCGGCGGTGTCCTGGTGCTGGGCGATGACCTCGGCGCCTCCGTCCAGCAACGCCTCGGCCGCCTGCCGCTCCTTCTGCGGGTCATACCAGGTGTTCGTCCACACCACCTGCACGGTCGCCTCAGGATTGATCTTGCGCACCCCGAGCGTGAAGGCGTTGATCCCGCGGATGACTTCCGGGATCGGGAAGGCGGCGACGTAGCCGAGCTTGCCGGACGGCGCGAATCCAGCCGCGAGCTGGCCGGAGACGTATCGCGGCTCCTCGATCTTGCCGAAGGCCGTGCTCAGGTTCTCCGCCGTCTTGTAGCCGGAGATGTGGATGAACTGGGTGTCCGGGAACTGCTTGGCGACGTTGACCGTCGCATCCATGAACCCGAACGACGTGGCGACGATCAGGTTGTAGCCCTTCTGCGCGTAATCGCGGATCACGCGCTCGGCATCGGCGCCCGTCTCCGGCACGCTCTCCGAGTAGGAGGCCTCGATACCGGGGAAGACCTGCTCCAGGTACTTCCGGCCCTCGTCGTGCGCGTACGTCCAGCCGAGGTCGCCGACCGGGCCGACGTAGATGAACGCGACCTTGAACCCCTCGCCCGAGGCGATCGGGCTCGCCACCGGCGATGCGCCGGGAGTCGCGTCCGTCCCCTGTGCGAAGGCATCCACGCCGAGCGCGCCGGCGGCAACAGCGGCGGCGGCAGCCGTCGCCGATAGCGTGAACGCCCGCCGCCCGAACCGGCGATCCATCACCTGCACGATGTTCCCGGGAACCGTCTCATCCACCGAAAAACCCATGCCGCATCCTTCTCCTGTCTGCGCCGCCCGCTGCGGCCCATCAATCCCGAAGCCGATCTCACCGCGTTACCGCAGGTGTTCAGTCCCCGATCCGCTCGAAGACGATCTCCTGCGCCCCCTCCCAGACCACCCGACGCCCGACTTCCTTCAGGGACTCACGCCCTTCGACGATCGTCAGGAAGTGGTTCCCGGCGAGTTGCCCCATGGTGCTGGCGAAGCAGGTCCGACCGTAGGGAACGAGGATCTCGGTTTCGCTGAAGCCGCCCGGATAGAAGAGGATCTCTCCCGGCGACGGATAGCTGGTGGCATTCTCGAAGCCCACGCCAAGCTGGTAGTCGCCCAGCGGCACCCACGCCGATTCGCCGCTCCAGCGTGCCTGGATCAGCTTCTGGCGAAACGGCAGCACCGCGTCGAACGCAGCGACCGTCGCCGGCGCCGCATCCTCATACCGCGCCGTGAACGTGAGATCCCCCACCCGTATCCTCAGCATCGCTCCCCGATCCCCGTCTCCTGCGCCGTCGCCCTCGCGCCCCATCGCGCCAACCCTGTGCGCCCGCGTACGGACGCCCATCGTTCTCGGGCATTGTCGCACATCGCCCGGCACCTGCGAGGCGACGCGGCAGCCATGCCCGCCCGGCCTCTTGGGCATTCTGCCCAAATCCGGGAATGCTGGATTGCCGACGCATCGGGAGGACCGCACCGCGCGTCGCGACTCCCAATCCCGATCCAACGCATCAACATGAGAATCATTCGCAGAAGGGGTTCCAATCCGGTTCTGCACCTGCTACAATGAGCTCATTGTTGAGAATGATTCTCATTACCGATCCGGTGAGTCGGGAATCACGACGCCGTCCATCCGGACTCTCCGAGGAGCGCCACC
>JBQCJS010000066.1:0-2886 GCA_051952485.1 Thermomicrobiales bacterium
ATGTGCGTCGCTACCGGCGAACGGGGCGTCCTGCCGCGGACCTCCGGCCCGGGACGACGGACCAACGTCCTGGTGACGCCGCACGATCCCTTCCAGCGGAGCGACCGGCGACGGTCGCGCGGACCGGAATCCCGGCCCTGCCATCACGAGCGATAGTACGACGCCCACCGCCCCAAGGCTATGTGACGGAAATCACAATCATCTCAAATCCATGTCATCCCTCACGCAAGGCGCGGTTCGGCCCTGGGTTCGGGGGCATCCTGCCACCGGCGTTTCCGGGGATCGGGAAGCACCGTACACTGTGCGGTACGGGACCCGAACCACCATGTGACGATGCCACGCGATTCCGGAGAACGCCGTGCCCACGACCGACGCGACCCCCGACCCCTCACTGATCCGCGAGACGACCGCCGGGCCGGTGCGCGGCCAGCGATGCACCCCGGGGGCGGAAACCGTGGTCGCCTGGAAGGGCATCCCCTACGCCGCGCCGCCGATCGGCGATCGGCGTTGGCGAGTCCCCGCGCCGCCAGATCCCTGGTCCGAGGTCCGGGACTGCACGGCGTTCGGCCATGCCGAGCCGCAACCTCCCATGCCGCTGATGCCGCTCGGCGATGGCATCACGATGGACGAGGATTGCCTGGTCCTGAACGTCTGGGCGGACGAAGCCGCGACGGCGGCATCCCCGAAGCCGGTGATGGTGTGGATCCATGGCGGCGCGTACGTCTACGGGAGCGCCAGCCAGCGCCTCTACGACGGAGCCCGCTTCGCCGACGGGGGCGAGGTCGTCCTCGTCAGCGTCAACTACCGGCTCGGTGCTTTCGGCTTCCTGGAACTCGGGTCGTTCGCCACGCCGGAGTGTCCCTTCGACGGCAATCTCGGCCTGCGCGACCTCCTCCGGGCGCTGGAATGGGTGAGGGACAACATCGCGGCGTTCGGCGGCGATCCGGCCCGGGTGACCGTCTTCGGGCAATCGGCGGGTGGCGGCCTCGTCACCACCCTGATGGCCGTTCCCGCGGCAGCGGGGCTCTTCCACCGCGCGATCGCCGAGAGCTCGCCGGCCAGTTCCGTCTACGCGCCGGCCCTCCAGACGGAGATCGCGACCCGCTTCCTCGAGGTCCTGGGCGTGTCACCCGGCGATGCCGCCACGATGCGAGCCATCCCGGCAGGCCGGCTGGTGGATGCCAGCAAGACGATCTTCGCGGAAATCCCGACCAGCAAGCCGGGCGTGTTGCCCTTCTCCCCGACGGTGGATGGCGAGCTGGTGCCGCTGCACCCGGTCGATGCCTTCCGCCAGGGCCGGGCGCTCCCGGTGCCGCTGCTGATCGGCACCAACCACGACGAGACCAAGGCGTTCAAGCGCGCGAAGTCCCCGCTCGTCCCGATCTCGAAGTCGGCGATCGCCGAGATGATGGCCGACATGCTCGCCGCCCAGCCCGACCTGGTGCTCCCGGACGACGCCGAGCTCGCCACTGCCTACGCCGGGTTCCGCCCGACCACCTTCGGCATCGGCATCTCGCGCGATCTCGCCTTCCGGCTCCCGACCCTCTGGGTGGCGGAAGGGCAGAGCGCGGACGCGCCAACCTGGCTCTACCGTTTCGACTTCGCGACGCCGATGCTGGAGCTGCTGGGGATCGGGGCCACGCACTCGACCGAGTTGCCCTACGTGTGGAACAACCCCGATGCCAACCCGAAGGACATCACCTTCCGGCTGGGTGGCCGCAAGGAGGGTGACGACCTGGCGCGGCGGATGCACCGCCGGTGGCGCTCGTTCGCGACCGCCGGAACCCCGGACGGCGATCCGGGGGACGTCCATTGGCCGGCGTTCGACACGACAGACCGGGCCACCCTGCGGATCGACCGGCAGGACCACATCGTGGATGACCTGGATGCGGACCTCCGGGCAACCTGGGGCGACGAGATCATCGCGTTCTCGTGACGGTCGCGAACGGGCCTCGCTGCCTGCCGGGTGCAGGATTCAGCGGATGGTCGAGACCACCACGACCCGTTCCTCCTCCGCCATCGTGCGGCGCAGCCACGGATAGCGCTGGGCGATGAGCACGATGGAAAGCAATGAGAGGATGCAGGAGAAGATCAGCGCCGGCGGGGTCCCGATCCGGCCCGCGAGCGCCCCGACCGCGAGTTGGCCGATCGGCAGCATCCCCCAGATCAGCAGGGAGACGGAGAGCACCCGCCCCCGGATGTCGTCATCGACGGACATCTGGACGGCGGTCTGGTTGATGGCGAGGAAGGCGGCGGACGCCCAGCCGGCGACGAAGAGCAACGGCAGCGCCAGCCACAGCGACCGGCTCAGCGCGAAGCCGATCACCCCGACCGTGAAGGCCAGCGCCATCAGGAGCTGGATGCCGGGCATCATCTGCATCCGGCCCGCCCGCGCGACCGAGAGCGCCCCGCCCACCGTCCCCAGGCCAGTCGCCGCGAGGAGCACGCCGAGGCCGGTCGAACCGAGGTCCAGCACATCCCGCGCGAAGACGGGCATCAGGTTGATGTAGGGCATCACGAAGATGGTCGGGGCGAGCGAGAGGACGATCAGCCCGGTCAGGTAGGGGCTCCCCGCCACGATGCGCACGCCGACGGTCAGGGCCTCCCAGCCCTTCGGCTTGCGGGCGCCCGGCGCGATGCTGCCCCTGCCGGAGGCCGCGGCCATCGCCGGCATCGCCCGGGTGGTGAGCAGGGCAAGGAACTGGAAGACCGCGGCGAGGACGAACGTCTCCGCCGTGCCGGTGAGGGCGATGAGGACCCCGGCGAGCGATGGCCCGATCACCCGGGTCGCGTTCTGCGTCGCCGCGTTCAGGGCGACGGCGTTGGCGAGATCGTCCCGCCGCACGATGGCGGCGACCATCGCGGCCCGGGTCGGGAAGTTGAACG
>JBQCJS010000067.1:0-2226 GCA_051952485.1 Thermomicrobiales bacterium
CGCAGCTGCCTCCGGTCAAGCCGTAGATGCGGCCCTTGAGGCCGCCTTGCGTGGCATGGTCGCTGGCTGGAAGGCAACCCGGTCGCATCGGCAAGCCCAAGCGATCGCAAGGATCGCCCCTACCGGATACGATCGCTCGTGCCTGGCCAACGAAGGCAGGAAAACGCCCGGACCCACGAAGGGTCCGGGCGTTCTGTCGGCAGGGGAGGGCCGGACGGCGCTACCCGACCGGGGTCGCCGGAGTAGTCGCCGGCGTCGCGTCCACCAGGATCGTCGCGTCCTTGTCCGTCTCCAGCAGCGCGGTGGAGATGAGGACCACCGGCTCGTCGCCCAGGTTCTCCGCGTAGTGGATCATGCCCTGCGGCTCCTCCCAGGAGTCACCCGTCGAGAGGACCACAGTCGCGCCCGATTCGTAGGTCGCCTTCGTGCCATCCGCGCGGGTCACGTACAGCTTGCCCTCGATCACGTGGTAGGTCAGCTCGCCGGACTCCACCGAGGCCAGCTGCACGCCGGGATGGTAGTGCACCGGCAGCCTGGCGCCCGCCGGAATCGTGTAGCGCGTCAGGGAGAGCGTCTCGCCGGGAGCGCTGGCGTCATCGCTATCCGCGATCAGGACATCCTTTTCCACGGTTCCTCCATAGGCGTCGGGCGATGCGGTCGCAGTGGCTGTGGCCGTGACGGTTCCCGAATCCTGGGCCCGGGTATTGGCGTGCGGAAGCGCAACGGCCACCCCGAGCAGGAGCATGGCCACGAGGGCGAGCGAGCGAAGCCGGGATGACATGGGACAGGGTCCTTTCGTGATGCGATTGGTGCGGGAGAACCGTCCGGCGGGCGAACGGCCTGCCCCGAGTATCGACCCGGAACATGAACGTGGGACAGGAGTTCACTGGACATCTGCCGGGAATCATCCACGCAATTCATGCCCCCGGCAAGCCGCCCCCGGCCTTCCGCGCCGTTCGTCGCAGCCGGGAGTGGACGCCCGTGAAACCCATCGCCGACCGCACGAGCCGGAGCGTCTCCTGCGTGCGGATGCGCACCCGCTCCGATCCCTCCTCGATCAGCGCCTCGACCACGCCCGGCGCCGAGAAGGCTTCCCGCCGCTCGCGCATCGGCTGCAAGACAGATTCCAGCACCTCCACGAGATACGCCTTCACCTCGACGTCGCCGACCCGTCCCGCCCGGTAGCGATCCTTCAGGGCGTCGATCGTGGCGACATCCGTCCCGAAGGCATCGAGGTAGGCGAAGACGGGGTTGCCTTCGACGCGACCGGGGGTCGTGGCCGTGAGGCGGTTCGGATCGGTGAACATGCCCATCACCTTCTTCCGCACCGCCGGGGCGGGATCGCCGAGGGCGATCGCATTGCCAAGGCTCTTGCTCATCTTGCGCTGGCCGTCGGTGCCGACCAGCGTGGGGATATCGCCCTCGACGGTTTCCGGCTCGGGGAAGACCTCGCCGTAGCGGGCATTGAAGCGGCGCGCGATCTCCCGGGTCACTTCCACGTAGGCGTAGTTGTCCTTGCCCACCGGCACGGCCTCCGCCCGTACGGCGAGGATGTCCGCCGCCTGCAGCACCGGGTAGCCGAGCAACGCGAACGACATCTCCTGCCCGGAATCCCGCGCCATCTCCTTCAGCGCCGGGATACGCTCCAGGCGGTTGACGCTGACGAGGCTCTGGAAAAGCCCGACCAGTTCCAGCACCTCCGGGACGAGCGACTGGAGGTAGAACGTGACCCGCGCCGGATCGATCCCCGCGCTGATGGCATCGAGGACGAGCATGCGGGCATTGGCATCGATCTCCGCGATCTGTTCCGGCGCGTTGCGGGTGGTCAGCATGTGGAGGTCGGCGACGATGAAGGTGCAGTCGTAGGCGCCCTGGAGGCGGACGCGATTCCGAAGCGTGCCGACGAGGTGCCCGAGGTGCAGGGGCCCGGTCGGGCGATCACCGGTCAGCAGGCGGGGTCGAACCGGATCGACCTCGGCAGCAGCATTCGGGGATGACGGAGATACGGAGGATGCGAGAACAGGCGACATGGGAGGATCCTCACGCCCGGCGGTTGGCCGGCGATGGCAGGGTGGACGGCATGGGATGGGGCGACAGGGCGCCCCTGGAGGGGATCAGGAAGCGGCGCGCAGGGCGCGCCAGTCTCCCATCTGCCACGCCTGCCAGGCGCCGAGGATGTCGAGATCGTGCGCAAAGGCGAGATCGAGCGTCGCGAACTCGTCGGGC
>JBQCJS010000068.1:0-2719 GCA_051952485.1 Thermomicrobiales bacterium
TGGCGTTCGACAATGTCCCTCTGGCTCAGTACGCGGTCGTCCATGGCGCGGCGATTCCCCTGCTGTGGTCGTGCGGATGTCCGGTGACGCGGCGGGTCAGGAAGCGGAGCGTGCGTCGGTGTTTTGCCTCCCAGTCAAGATACCCTATCGCAGCCCATTCGTCTGCTGGAGGAGCTTGTGGCACGGACACCGTTGCGGGCCATGGCGAGTCTGCCCATGCAGGGAGGCCGGCAGGCGGCCGAATGGAGGCCGCGTCGGATGGCGCAGGTCGGATCGGGCACATGCGCGTCGGCGGGGCTGGATCGTCCGGATGCCAGAGTCGATGCAGATGTGGCCACGATCCCCACAGCAGGAGCGGGAAGGTCTCGGTGGCCTTCCCGCTCCTGCTGTGGGGCGGATGCAAGCATGTGGGTTGCATGCATCGAATCGATTCTGGCATCCGGTTCATTCCATGAACAGGACCCCCGCTGAAAATAGTCCTGGGACTAGTGAACGCACCGGAGACTGGGACCGCAGCGTCGGGAGCAGATCGGCTACCTCGCTGTGCCGGAAAGGCACGCGTTGCGCGGATGAATCCGGGGCCGCACAATGACTCAACCACATCGCATTCCTGTCAAGATGGGTGACAGCGAGTTCCGGGGGGACCTCTGGACACGGGGCCGGAGCGCAGGGGAGCAGAACGACGATGCAGAGAAACGCGCCACAGGTTCAGCAGGTGATCCTGGATCAGGTGATGAACCTGTTTTCGTGGCGGGAGAAGCGGTCGGGCGTGATCATGCCCGAGGAGCGGCTTCCGTGGGGCACCACGATCACGCTGGGCATGCAGCATGTGCTGGCGATGTTCGGTTCCACGGTGATCGCACCGGTCCTGATGGGGTTCGATCCGAACCTGGCAATCCTCTTCTCGGGGATCGGGACCCTGATCTTCTTCGCCTTCACCCTCGGCAAGGTTCCGAGCTACCTCGGATCGAGCTTCGCGTTCATCGCGCCGGTCGGCGCCGTGACCGCCGGTGGCGGCTCGATCCAGCAGGCGCTGGGCGGCATCGTGATCGCCGGCCTGATCTACCTCCTGATCGGCGTGGCCGTGGAACTGAGCGGCTCGGCGTGGATCGATGCGCTGATGCCGCCGCTGGTTACCGGCGCCGTGGTGACGATCATCGGACTCAACCTGGCGGGCGCGGCGCGGGGCATGGCGGAGACGAGCATGCCGCTGGCGATCGTCACGATCCTGGCGGTGATGGCGATCGCCATCGTGGGCCGGGGGCTGATCGGCCGGTTGCCGATCCTGCTCGGCACCGTCTTCGGGTACCTCGTCGCCCTGATCCTGGGAGGCACGAACGAGGCGGGCCGCTCGATCGGGCCGATGCACTTCGCCGGGGTCGACTTCCAGCCGGTGCGGGACGCCGCCTGGATCGGCTGGCCGAACTTCACCGCCCCGGACTTCAACTGGCACGCGATCACCCTGATCGCGCCGGTGGCGATCGTCCTGGTGGCGGAGAACACGGGCCACATCAAGGCCGTCTCCGAGATGACCGGTCGCAACCTGATGCCCTTCCTCGGTCGTGGGTTCATCGGGGATGGGGCGGCGACGATGGTCGCCGGGTTCGGCGGCGGCACGGGCGTCACGACCTACGCCGAGAACATCGGCGTGATGGCGGTGACCAAGGTCTTCTCCACGGCCATGTTCGTGGTGGCAGCCTGCACCGCGATCCTGCTGGGATTCGTGCCCAAGTTCGGGGCGTTGATCGGGTCGATCCCGCAGGGCGTGCTGGGCGGCGTGTCGACCGTCCTGTTCGGCCTGATTGCCGTGACCGGTATCCGGATCTGGGTCGAGAACCAGGTCGATTTCTCGAAGAGCACCAACCTCTTCATCGCCGCGGTCTCGCTCATCATCGGCGCCGCCGACTACACGCTCCACTTCGGTGATTTCGCGCTCGCCGGTATCGGCATGGGCACGTTCGGCGCGATCATCCTCTACCAGATCTTCAAGGCGCTCGGCTATACCGATGCCGTGCTGCCCGCCGACGCCGAGCCGGAGGTCTATGCCGAGCGCCGTCCCACTGCGCGAACCGGCGGCAGTCGCGGTGGCAGCGGGACGGGTGGTGGCTGGGCCGCCTCCCTGGGGCGTCGCACCAACCGGCAACCGGCCCGACCCACGAGCCGGAGTCGCCAGCAGGCAGCCCCGATCGAGGAAGAGGAGTTCTGGGAGTACGACGAGACCGGGATGATTGCGGAGGACGAGTTCTACGAGCCCGATCCCCGCGATCGGCGGGCCCCCGCCCAGCAGGCTGCGTCGCAGCAGCGACGGACCAACCAGCAAGGCGGTCGCGCGCCGCAGGGACAGGCGTACCGGAATCCGGCCCGTCCGACGCAACGCCAGGCTCCCCCGGTGGATGAAGCGTTCATCGAGGAGTGGGAGTTCGACGAGGTCATCCCGTCTCAATCACAGCCCCAGGTCGAGTCGCAGCCCACGCGGCAGCAGCAGGGCGGCCAGCGTCGTCCGGCGCAGGGGCAGCAGCAACCCCGCCGCCAGCGTCCGCTGACCGGGCAGGAGCGCGCGTTGCTCGAATCGCAGGGCCTCCTGCCGAAGGACGACGAGCGGTAGGGCTGCCGGTTCCCATCATTCGCGAGCAGGGCGAAAACCCCCGAGGGATTTAACAACCGGGCGGTAAGCCAGCGGACCGAGGAAACGGCCCCATAAAACTAATGTCGTTTTGAA
>JBQCJS010000069.1:0-2011 GCA_051952485.1 Thermomicrobiales bacterium
CCTCGATGCCGACGCCGTCGCGTTCACGAAGTTGATCGACGACCCCTCCGCCTATGGCGTGGCCGTGGTCGAAGGCGATCGGGTAACGAAGCTGGTGGAGAAGCCGAAGGAGCCGGTTTCCAACCTCGGCCTCATCGGCATCTACTACTTCAAGCAGGTCCAGGAACTCTACGCCGCGATGGATCTCCAGATCGAGCGGAAGATCCAGCTCAAGGGCGAGTACTACATGACCGACGCGATCGAGATCATGATCGAGCAGGGCAAGAAGCTCGTGACCCGCGATGTCGCGGCGTGGGAGGACTGCGGGAACGTCGATGCCCTTCTCCAGACGAACGCCTGGCTGCTCTCCACCGATCCCCCGTCCCCGGCGCAGCGCCCGGGCAGCGTGATCGTGCATCCGTCGTTCGTGCATCGCGACGCGGTGCTGGAAAACGCGGTGGTCGGTCCCCATGCCAGCATCGGCGCAGGCACCGTGGTGCGGAACGCTGTCGTCCGGGATGCGATCATCGAGGAGAACGCGGTCGTTTCGGACGTGGTGCTGACCCATTCCGTGATCGGCGCGAAGACCGAGGTGATAGGAACGGCGAGTCAGATCAACATCGGTGACACGGCAAAGGTGACAGTGTGACGAGCAACTTCGGCGAGAGCGAATCGGTAAATGCGGCCACCACGAATCCGGAGAAGGTCTGGATCGAGCTGGCAGTCGAGGTCGACGCGGAGGCTGTCGAGCCGGTCTCGGAACTGCTGGCCCGGTACGGCTTCAACGAAGGCGTCGCCATCGACGAGCCGTACATCCAGGACGGCGATGGCGACAACCTGGAACTGGACCTCGCGCGGCCGTTCGTGATCCGGACATGGGTGGCGGACACCGACTTCAAGCCCGAGGTTGCCGAGGCGGTGCGCGAGGGCCTCTGGTACCTTGGCCGGATGCGAGCCATCGGGGACCTGAAGGTCTCGAACCTGAAGGAAGAGGACTGGGCGAACGCCTGGAAGGAGCATTTCCAGGTCCATCGCATCGGCGAGCGCGTGGTCATCCGGCCTACGTGGCGACCCTATGAGGCCCAGGGCGACGAGGTCGTGGTTGATCTCGATCCCGGCATGGCGTTCGGCACCGGACTTCATCCCTCCACCCGTCTGTCCATGCTCGGCGTCGAGCAGGTGGTGCAGGAAGGCGACCGCGTACTCGATGTGGGCACCGGCTCCGGCATCCTCGCCATCGCCGCGCTGAAGCTAGGCGCCGCCATCGCGGACACGGTCGATGTGGAGACCGTCGCCGTCCGCGCGACGCAGGAGAACGCCGAGCTGAACGGTGTCGCGGACCGGCTGAAGGTGGAGCTGGGAAGCGTCGGGGCGGGAGAACCGTTCGATGGGGAGGTCTACGACGTGGTGCTGGCGAACATCATCGCCCGCATCCTGATCGACCTCTCCGCAGCGCTCGTCGCGCACACGAAGCCGGGTGGCCATCTCGTCCTGGCGGGCATCATCCAGCAGCGGGAGGACGACGTCACCGCTGCCTTCGCGGAGCAGGGCGCGCGGGTGATCGAGCGCCGTCAGTTCGATGACTGGGTCTCGCTGGTGCTGACCCGCGAGGGGTAGTGCCCCGTCCGAGTCATCGTCCTTTACCCGCTGACGCGGCCCTTGGCTGCTTTGAGGAAGGCGGCCACAAGGGCCGCATCTACGGCCCAAGACTGCAAACTCCACGGTCGAGGGTGCAGTCGCTGCCACCGCGGTTCTCGGGCGAGTCTGGAACGAAGGACCGGGCGCATGCGTCGGTGACGCGGATGGGGTGCCATAGCGAACGCGGAGAACGCGGGATGGCAGATTCGCCATCCCGCGTTCTTCATGTCCGGTCGATGCCCAGGCGTCAGGCGGGAACGTCGCCGACAAGTTCCCAGCGATCGGCGCGCTTGAGCGCGATGTCGAGGCCGGTCTCCTCGAGCTGGGCCTGCAAGACCTCCTTCGGCTTCAGTGAGGCCGGGAAGTCGTCCACCGATGCCACATCGAGCAGCAG
>JBQCJS010000070.1:0-4691 GCA_051952485.1 Thermomicrobiales bacterium
GGACGGGTGCTTGTCAATGGCTCCGGGATCGCCGGGCGCAAGACACCGGGTCTGCTGGCAGGGCAATCGCCTTCGGGAGGCATCGTTGACCCTGTGCGATCGGCCCCTGCCATGACCCGTCAGGTCAACCAGCCAACCAGCAGCACGACCGCGCCGCCCACCACGATCCCGCCCACGGCGGCGGCGAGATCGGCCGGTTCTCCGGCAAACCACCTCGCCTGTCTCCGGCCCCACCGCCGGACGTCCTCGCTCAGGAAGGCGATGCCCGCCGCACACGGAAGGGCCGCCGCCAGCACGACGAGCATCCCGCCTGCCGCGAGTTCCGACTGCGGAAAGACCGTGGCAAGTGCATTGGCGGTTCCGACCGTCGCCACCAGCGGCAGTTCTGCCGCCAGCGCGACGACGGGCGCAACGGCCGGCATCACGGAGAGGCACACCGCGAGCAGGAAGCAGAGGGGAAACGCCACCTGCATCAAGGGCGCCACGATCAGGTTCGCCAGCACGCTCCCGGGCGACCACGCGCCGAAGATCGCGATGGAGATCGGTACCGTGGCGAGCTGGGCGGTGATCAGCGCGGCCACGGAGCGACCTGCCCAACTCAGGGCGCCCCGTGACGGCCACCCGAAGGCCGTGACCAGTGCGGTCGATGCGGCCATCGACAGCCAGAACGAGACCGAACCGACATAGGCCGGGAAGACGAGCAGCATGCCGCCGCTCGTGAGCGCCAGGATCGTCAGGTAATCGGGACGGCGGCCGGCCCAGCTGGCGGCGAACGCGCAGGTCACGAAGACGCCTGCCCGGATCGCGGGGGCGCCGAACCCCGTCATGCCCACGTAGAGCCAGACGAGCGCCAGGATCGCGACCTGGACGGGCAGGCGCCGGCGGGCCTGTCCTCTCAGGAGCAGGGCGGCGAATCCCGCCAGGATGGCGATATTCTGCCCGCTCACCGCCGTGACATGACTCAACCCGGCGGCCTGGAAGGCATCGGCCGTCTCATCGGTGAGCGCGGAATCGTCGCCAGTGACGATCCCGGCAGCGAGCGCGCCGGCGTCGCCGGGAATCGCCCGCCGCAAGCGGTTCGAGAGATCGCGCCGCACGTCCACCAGCACGCGCCGGGGTGACGATCCGGCAGTAAGCACGCTCGCGCCATACCCTCGGAAGATCCCGACCGCCTGCCGTCCTTCCACATACCGCCGGTAGCCGGGTTCGAGTCCCGCCAGCGGCGTGAACTCGCCGCCGAGCGCGATCCGGTCGCCGACATTGGCGCGCAGCGAGACAGGGAACGACGCCAGGACAGGGAGCGATATCGCGATCGAGGTGCCATCCTCCAGGATGACCGACTCGAGGTCCACGATCGCGGTGTCGAATCGGCCTCCCGGCTGCGGCATCGAACGCACGATCCCGATGGCGGACTCTGCCCCTTCCAGGCGGGGATCGAGCGGAGGCAGGTTCGGCTCGCCGCGCGTCGCCCCGATGACGGACACGACCAGGACCATCACCGCAGCCCCGACCACCCGCCGGAGGTCGGGGCGGTCGCTAGCATCGAGCAGGAGGAACCCGAGGGCGATCATCAGCGCCATCACGACGCCCACCGGCCCAAGCGATACCCCGGCCATCGCGGCGAGGCCGATCAGGAGGCCGGTCGGCACGTCATTCCCCGACCGTCACATACGGTCGCAGTTTCTCGAGCAACGACGGCCCGATCCCCTCGACGTTTTCGAGATCATCCACCGAGGTGAACGGCCCGTGTTCGTCACGATAGGTGACGATTCGTTGGGCCAGCACCGCTCCGACGCCGGGAAGCTCCTGGAGCTGGCTGGTCGTCGCCGTATTGAGGTTCAGCTTGCCCACCGCCGGTGCCTCATCCCCCGGCGTGCCGCCCGGCGTCGTGGCCGCGCGGCGCGGGATCACGATTCGCTCACCGTCGCCCACCCGCGCGGCGAGGAAGAGGCGCGTGACGTCGGCGTCCTCGCTCAGGCCACCCGCCGCGGCAATCGCCTCGTCCAGGCGAGCGCCAGCGGGCAGGCTCACGGCACCCGGCCGCACCACCGCGCCGTCCATGTAGACCGTGATCGTGGCGTCCGGGTCGCCGGTCACGGTGATCGTGACCTCCCGCGAGGAATCCCACCACAGGAGGAGGAGCACGCAGATGGCAGCGGCAATCAGCGCCGCCGGAATGAAGACCTTCAGCGCCCTCATGAGCGGCAGCCCGCAAGGAATTCATTCGACCGGGCCCGGCAGGAGACTACCCCGCGCTGGGCCGGGGTGGCTCGCTCAAAGGCCGCAGCACATTGCATGAAACCGGGATGGAGCATGGATGGGCCCCCGAATTTCCTTGACGTATATCCAGATGGATTCCTATCATAAGTACGCTCGTTCTGCACAATCGACCCAAACGGGTTCGAGGTGCGGCCTGGGGGAGGCACGTGATCGTTCGGAGACGCAACGTTGGTACGGGGCAGCCGGTACTTGCCGCGTCGTCTTTCGATGGGCGGTGCATTCATCGGTCGCTCCTGCCGATCCTTGCTTGTACGCCATGGGCGTGCGGGCCTGATTGTTGCGACGTTCGATTGGATGGCACAACCTGATGGCAACGTGGCCGTTGGGTCGAGGTTCTTTCTAGAGGGGGTTCCTGTGATGAATCGCACGACGATCGATCAGCTCGTCGACCAGTTGAGCCGGGGCGAACTCAGCCGCCGCAGCTTCGTCCGTCGCGCGACCGCGCTGGGGCTGAGCGCCGCCGCCGCCGGGTCGCTCGTCCGCGTTGCCAGCGCCCAGTCCACGCCCGCGGCATCCCCGGATGCTTCGCCGGCCGCGTCCCCCGCCGCCTACAGCGGGCCGACGGGCGTGCTCTCGCCGAGCCGCGAGGAGTACAACGCCGCGCTGAAGGAGCACTTCCAGTTCGAGGAAGCCGGCAGCCAGGGCGGCCAGGTCGTGCATGTCCAGACCTCGGACATCTCCACGGTCAACCCGATCCTCGTCTCCGACACCTACTCCGGCTGGATCACCGGCCTCTTCAACGACGGCATCGTGGGCCAGAGCCCGATCGATGGCTCCTATGTCCCGGGCATCGCGGATTCCTGGGAGCTGGGGTCGGACGGCAAGACCTACACCTTCAAGCTCAACCCGAACGTCACCTGGCACGACGGCACGCCGTTCACCGCCGATGATGTCGTCTTCTCCTTCGAGGCGACGACCGACGAGACCAGCCTGAGCGTCCGCCGCGGCGATGTCCTCTCCGTGCTGGAGAAGGTCGAGAAGGTTGACGATCACACGGTCAATCTCGTGGCCAAGGACATCATGGCCACCTTCCCGTTCTTCGACAAGACGGTCGGCCAGGTCGGCATGGTGCCGAAGCACATCTGGGAAGGCGTCAAGTTCGCCGACTGGGGCAGCGATCCCGGGTCGACGGGAACGGATGCTGGCCGCGTGATCGGCACCGGCCCGTTCAAGTTCGTCGAGTGGGTCAGCGGCGATCACGTCACCCTCGAGAAGAACGCCGATTACTGGGACAAGGACAACACCCAGGTCAATCTCGACCAGTACATCTATCGCGTGATCGCCGATGCGAACTCCGCCATCCAGTCCCTCAAGACCGGTGAGAGCGACATCGCCGACGTTCCGTTCTCCCAGGGCAAGAGCCTCGCCCAGTCGAACCCGGAACTGACGATCACCGACTTCGACACCTTCTCGTTCAACTACTACATGGTGAACCAGGACCCGGCCAAGTCCACGCTCTTCACCGATCCGAAGGTCCGCCAGGCCCTCCACTACGGCCTCGATCGCGACCTGATCGCCGAGACCGTCTACCAGGGCTATGCCGTCCGCGCCGACGGCACGCAGCCGATCCTCTCCGCCGCCTACAAGCCGGACCAGATCACCACGATCTACAAGCTGGATGTGGACAAGGCGAAGCAGCTCCTCTCCGAGGCGGGCTGGACCGATTCCGACGGCGATGGCATCGTCGAGAAGGACGGCGTGAAGTTCAGCTTCGAGCTGGAGTACGCCGAAGGCGTCGCCACCTACCAGCAGCAGATCCCCTACATGCAGCAGGCATGGAAGGAGATCGGCGTCGAGATGATCCCGACCGCGACCCCGTTCCCGACCCTCCTCGATCACAACGACGCCCGCACCTTCCAGGCACAGGTGCTCGGCTTCTCCTGGAGCGTCGATCCGGACCAGGGCGCGATGTTCCGCACCGATTCGCTGCCGCCGGCCGGCTTCAACAGCATGGCCTACAGCAATGCGAAGTACGATGAGCTCTCCGGGCAGCAGCTGAAGGAGCTCGACGTCGAGAAGCGCATCGACATCATCGTCGAGCAGACGAACATCGTGAACGACGATGTCGCCGCCGGCGTGATCGTCTTCCGCAAGTCGATCGTCGGCAGCACGGCGCGCGTGCACAACTTCATCCCGAACGGCTTCGGCACCGTGTGGTCGATCCCGTACGTCTGGGTTGAGTCCTGACCTGGCTCGGGGCGGCATCGCCTGTCGCCTCCGCGTGGGCTCCGGGAACGCAGATCGTTCCCGGAGCCCACGGCCATTGAACCCCTTCCCGCCGATGGACCCCTTGCCCGGATTCCGGTACCCTGCGGCCGTTCGCAGGCAGCGTCGCGGGCAGCGTCACTCCCATAGCCCTCCGGGCGCCTGGCTGCCGATTCCCCGCCGCGCGTACGGTCGCGAGACGATCC
>JBQCJS010000071.1:0-2277 GCA_051952485.1 Thermomicrobiales bacterium
CACTCGATGGCCAGGCAGCTCGCCCCGGCCATCGTCGCCGCCAGCGGCTGGGCGCCGCCCATGCCACCGAGACCCGCCGTCAGGAACCAGCGCCCGCCGAGGTCGCCCCCGTAGTGCTGGCGCCCGAGTTCGACGAACGTCTCGTAGGTGCCCTGCACGATGCCCTGGCTGCCGATGTAGATCCACGAACCGGCGGTCATCTGGCCGTACATCATCAGGCCGGCGTGGTCGAGTTCGTTGAAGTGCTCCCACGTCGCCCAGTGGGGCACGAGATTGGAGTTCGCGATCAGCACGCGCGGGGCATCGGCGTGCGTGCGGAAGACCCCGACCGGCTTCCCCGACTGGACCAGGAGCGTCTCGTCGTCCTGGAGGCGACGGAGGGTCGCCACGATGCGGTGAAAACTCTCCCAGTCGCGGGCTGCCTTGCCGATACCTCCGTAGACGACCAGGTCGGCCGGTCGCTCCGCCACATCCGGATCGAGGTTGTTCATCAGCATCCGCAACGGTGCTTCCGTGAGCCACGACCTCGCGCTGAGTTCGGGGCCACGCGGGGCGCGAATGACGGGAGCCGTGGCGGGTGCGATGGGTGGCGTGGCGATGTCGGTCATGGGGCTTCTCCTTCGTGGCATGGATGAGGGGGCGGAGGCGGCGATCAGGCGACGAGGACGCGTTCGGCCGGCGCAGCGATGCAGAGGCCCGGCAGGCGGACGGTGCTGCTCGTGATGAGGTCGCCCCGGTGGACGAGCGTGATGGCCGCCTCCAGCTTCGGCGCCATGTGGCGGTCGTCGTCCAGGTGCGGGACGACGGCGCGGACGGCTGCGCGAACCGCCTCCAGCGGGAGGCTGGATCGCAGCGGGGTGTGGAAGTCGCACCCCTGGGCCGCCATCAGCAGTTCGATCGCGATCACGGCTTCGGCGTTGGCGATCATCCGGTGCAGGCGACGCGCGCCGTGGGCCGCCATCGAGACGTGATCCTCCTGGTTCGCGGAGGTCGGGATCGAATCGACGCTGGCCGGGAACGCGGCCTGCTTGTTCTCGGAGACGAGGGCAGCGGCGGTGACCTGCGGGATCATGAACCCCGAGTTCAGGCCGGGATTCGGGGTCAGGAAGGCGGGGAGGCCGGAGAGCGCGGGATCGACCAGCATCGCGATCCGGCGCTCGGCGAGGGACCCGATCTCGCAGACGGCCAGGGCGATCATGTCGGCGGCGAAGGCGACCGGTTCGGCATGGAAGTTGCCGCCGGAGAGGGCGATATCGTCCTCCGCGAAGATCAGCGGGTTATCGCTGACGCCGTTCGCCTCGGTCTCCAGCGTGGTCGCCGCCTGCCGCAGCAGGTCGAGCGCCGCGCCCATCACCTGCGGCTGGCACCGCAGGCAATACGGGTCCTGTACACGTTCGTCGTTCAGGAGGTGCGAGGCGCGAATCTCGCTGCCCGCGATCAGCGCCCGCAGCGCCGCGCCCGTCTCGATCTGGCCGCGATGCCCACGGATGCCGTGAATGCGGGCGTCGAACGGCGCGTCGGAGCCCCTGGCGGCGTCGGTCGTCAGGGCGCCGGAGAGCAGGGCGGTCTGGAAGAGGCGACCGGCGTCGAAGAGGGCAGCCAGCGCGTTCGCCGTCGAGAACTGGGTGCCGTTCAGCAGCGCCAGACCCTCCTTCGGGCCAAGCTCGATGGGGGCGAGACGCGCCTCCGCCAGTGCCTGCGTCGCCGGAAGCGTGCGTCCATCGGCGGTCACGATCGATCCCACGCCGATCATCGCCGCGGCCATGTGCGCGAGCGGGGCGAGATCGCCGGAGGCCCCGACCGATCCCTGGCAGGGGACCACCGGCGTCAGGCCGGCGTGCAGCATCCCTTCCAGCAGCGCGACGGTAACCACCCGCACGCCGGAATACCCCCGCGCGAGGCTGGCGAGTTTCAGCGCCATCATCAGGCGCACCACCGGTACGGGCGATGGGTCGCCGACTCCGGCGGCGTGCGAGAGGACGATGTTCCGCTGCAACGTCGCCAGGTCGTCGATGCCGATGCGGACGCTCGCCAGCTTGCCGAAGCCGGTGTTGACGCCGTAGACCGGTTCGCCCCGCGCCACGATCCGGGCGACTGCCTCCGCGCCCCGCGCGATATCGGCCCAGGCCGCCCGGTCGAGCGCCACGTCCGCGCCCCGGTAGATGGACTCCCAATCCGCCAGGGGTGTGGACCCCGGCGCCATCGTCACGATCATCCGATTCCTCCGTGGATGCGCCGCCAGAGCGGGTTGAACCCCATGCGATAGACCAGTTCCGC
>JBQCJS010000072.1:0-3098 GCA_051952485.1 Thermomicrobiales bacterium
GGTCTACGAGGCGATCCGGCGGGAGCAGACGTTGGCCAAGGGCTGACCCGCGCCTACTTGGCGCGCTTGCGCTCGATGGTGCCGGTGATGCGGGTGAACCCGATCTCGAGGGTGCGGGTCAGGAAGAACGATGCGGCACGCCCGACCTCGCCGACGGCCTGGCTCTCGGTCTCGACCCATACCTCAGGGACATCGGAGCCGTTCACGAAGAATCGTTCGACGGGCAGGTCGGCACGATCCGGCGGGTCGTTCGTCACTCTCGCGTTGGCCAGATACACGCGTGTCGTCACGACCTGAACCTCCTGCTGGGTTCGGAACCGCCAATATTCTCACGAATCATACATAGCGGGGTCACTCCGCAACAGGCGGCAGGATCGTCAGGGCGCGCGCGGGGTTCTCGATCATGACCTGGCGAACATCCAGCGCCGAAGCGCCCGCATTCATCATGGCGAGTGCCAGCCGGTCGATCAGGTAGGGAGCGCGTTGCTCGGAAGGACCGGCCACGCGCACGGTCGGCGTGACCAGGTCCAGCGTGACGAGGACATGTCCGGCGAGTCCCTGGCGTGAGAGCATGACCAGCGTCTCCGCGAGCGTTGCCTCGGCGCGGGGGTGCCCCGGTCCGGGCGTCCGGAGGGTCACGAAGCCGCCCACACTGGCCGCCTCGGCAACCAAACCGGTGTCCGGAAGGCCGTCGGGTCCGGCGAGGATCAGGGACGCGCAATCTCGTGGCTCGCGGCCGGAAAGCGCGCCCCGGCGTCCATCGAGGACCGGACCTGCCTCGTCCCAGGATTCGAGTTCCACCAGGAGCGGCATCCCCCGTTCCAGGGCGAGCCGGGCCACGCCTCCGGGTTCCCCCGACGCCCGGTGCTCCGATGCCTTCACGGCGATCAGGCCGGCCTCGATCCCGCTGCCGTCCAGGCCGCGGTCGAGTTCGCCCGCGATGCTGGCCGCCGGATCGGTGTCCCGATCGACGACACCTGCCGCCGCGATCAGGTGCGAGGGCACGAGCTGGGTGAGACGTTGCAATGCCGGGAGATCGCGACCGGTGGACGCCGTCGCGGTGTCAACGACGCTGCGGCCCCCGACACTGGCGAAGGCCTCCAGTTCGACCGCCGCCTCCGCGAGGAAGCGTGTCCGCTGGCGCTCCGATTGTCCCGACGAAGGCGGCGGCAGGAAGCGGGTGGCGGGGATGCAGACGCCAAGTTCCTCCGGCTCGATCGGACCGAGGAGGGTCATGATGTGGGGCTGTGTGCGGTCGAATGGCGGCTCATCCGACGGGTCGAACTCGGGCTCGAAGGACTCCCCCTCATCGAGGCCGTAATCCGTGTCTTCGTAGGTACGGGGATCCCACATGGTCGTGTCCGGGAGAGCGGCGTTGGCCGCGCGGCATGGTTGGCCAAGTATGCCGTCCGCAGCCGCGAGCGGCTACCGGCAGCCGCCGCTCGGTGCGTGGAACGTCGATCGGCCACGTCATCGCTGCGAACGGTCACCATTCCCTTGCAGGAGGCGAGTACGGTTGCTATACTCCTACCCGCTCGGGAACGAGACGAGATTCCCCGATAGCTCAACGGTAGAGCGCCCGGCTGTTAACCGGTAGGTTCTAGGTTCGAATCCTAGTCGGGGAGCCAATCACATCGTGCCCGCGAAGCGGGTTCAAACTGACCAGAAGAACCACCGGCTCCCACATGAGGAGCCGGTGGTTTCTTTTCGTCTCAATGCAATCCCGCGAGTCCATTCCGCAACCGCGTGGATGAGGACCCGGTCGCATGCCTGGGTCGAGCCCCGATGTATGCGGTGACCACGACGCTCTCCCGGTTCGATCCGGACGCCGGATTCTCCCGCTCCTCCTGCCGGAGCCTCCGCGTCGCGAGCTCCCCCCGGCCGATGACGCCTGCCCGCGTGGTGCTGGCGGCGGTGCAGTAACGGTCCCGGCAGCCGGGTTCGTCTGCGGTCACCTCATCGTACTGCCCGAACACCATTGCCGCCAGCGATTCGTCCAGAGTTCGAGAGAGCAAAACGGGCGAGACTCCTCTCCGGCACCCCGCGACGCCGAGCATCAACGGTCCTCCGGTCGAGTGATTGCCCTTTGACTGGGATCGCGCAAGAATCGCCACAACACGTAACCCGCATCTCCACCCGGTATCGCCTGTCGCGCAAGGAGCATTTCCATGGCCGTCTCCATCGTCGAGCCCGAGAGCGTCACATCCCCGGACCATGAGCCATACCGCGTATCGGTCGAGGAATACATCACGTTCCGGCGCCAGGGATTCCTAGTCGTACGGGGACTTGTGTCACCGGAGGAAGTGGCCGAACTGAAGGCGCACACCGAGGACCTGATGCAGGGGCGGCTTCCCGAGCAGGCGGGAACCACGCTCGAGGCCACGACGGACCGGATGAGCGGCACGGCGGTCCAGGCATTGAAGGCGCCGCCGGAACATCTCACGCCGGAGGAGAAGGGCGACTACTTCCTGCGGCTCCACATGCTGCATCGCCAGCTGGAGCTTCACGAGCGATACCTGCTCCATCCGCGCGTGCTCGATGTCCTGCAGGCGCTGATCGGGCCGGATCTCCTCGCGCTGCAGACGATGCTCTTCCTGAAGGGGCCGGGCAAGCCCGGACAGGGCTGGCATCAGGATTCGTACTACATCCCCACGCACCCGGATTCGCTCTGCGGCGCCTGGATCGCGATCGACGATTGCGACGAGCAGAACGGCGCGATGTGGTTCGCCTCCGGCAGCCAGCACGAGCCGGTCTACCCTCCCCTCTCCGGATACGGCTTCGGGGATACCCAGCTCGACGGCCTCACCGGCGTCCAGGGCGTGAGCAATCCGGACGACGAGCAGAACGACCTTACCAGGATCGCGGACCGCTATCCCCAGCTGCTGGTGCCAGCGCGGGGCGGCGATGTGGTCTTCTTCGGCGGCCACATCCTGCACCGCAGCAAGAAGAACTGGTCGACCGACCGGTTCCGCCGCTCGTTCGTCGGGCACTACTGCAATGCGCGGGCGTTCACGCAGTGGAACGACGGCGATCAGGCCGATGCCGATCCCGTCACCCTCGGCACCAATCACCGGCACATCCTCGCCCGGGGCGACACA
>JBQCJS010000073.1:0-2609 GCA_051952485.1 Thermomicrobiales bacterium
CCGTGGTCTCCTTGTAGGGGAACGACTCCGCGAGCTCATAGTCCCACTTCGAGTCCGGCGGGAACTGGTGGCCGTGGCCGGACTCCCGGTAGGCGTAGAGCTGGATCAGCTCGAACGCCATCTCGCGCACGGCGCGCCGGACGCGGCGCTTCGTCTTCACCCATTCGCCGGACCCGAGCCGGTTCAGCGGCGGCGTGACGCCGCCCGAGCCATAGCGGGTGACGCGGTCGCTCTGGTCGACCGGGACGTAGAGCTTGTCGCCCTTCTCGTATTCCAGCAACAGGTACTCGCGCTCGACACCGCCGGTCGTGACACGCACGAGGCCGGTGAACTTCGCCACGCCGTGATCGACGTGGACGACGAACTCACCCGGTTCGAGGCTCTGCGCGAACGTCCGGCTCTCGGAGACGGAGCGGCCGCCCTGGCGGCGCGGCTGCTTGCGGAAGCCGAAGATCTCGAAGTCCGTCCAGAGCCCGAGCTTGCCGTCCTCCCACGACCAGCCCGCCGTCAGGTCGGAGGGTCGCACCTCGACTGTTCCGGGCAGCAACGGGGCCGGCAGGGCTCCCGACTGTCCCCGCTTGTCCCTGCGTGGATAGAGCCCCCGGTCCTCGAGCAGTTCCGTCAGCCGGTCGACCTGGTCCGTGGCGATGGAGATCGCCCAGCCACGATCGAGCCGAGCCTGGAGGTCGGTCGCCAGCTCGTCAATCCGCCCGGCGTAGAGGGGCGGATCGGTCAGGCCCACACCGGAGATCGTGCGCTGGCGTTCCGTGATCGCGCCGAAATTCAGCGTTGTACGCCGTTTCAGCAGGCGTTCGAGATCCGAGGCGGGCAGGAACGGCTGCTTCAGGCCAGCCGGGAGCTCACCGGTCTCCATCGCGTTCGTCAGCAACTCGAAGGCATGTTGTTCCCGCTGCGTCGCGGCCAGGAGCACCGACGCCGGCTGATCGACCACGAAGAGCGCATCGTCTGGCACGTAGTCCAGCAGGGTCGTCGCTTCCGGAACGAGATACGCGGCCAGCACATCGAGAGAGGCCGGCAGCGTCCCCGTTTCGAGGTGCCCGAGCATCCGCTGCCATTCCTCCCGCACCTCGTCGCGGAGGCGCGTGGTGTCGAGCATCGCGATCTCTGGCGCGATCTCCGTCAGCTTCCAGGTGGGCAATTCCAGAGGCGGCAGGAGGGTGAGCCTGCGCAGGCGGTCGGTCGACCGCTGGTTGTGCGGATCGAAGAGGCGGATGCTGTCCACCTCGTCCCCGAAGAAGTCGATGCGGATCGGCTGGTCGGACCCCGGCGGAAAGAGGTCGACGATGCCGCCGCGCCGCGCGATGGTGCCCGGCTCCTGCACGAGCGGGTTCACCTGGTATCCGACGGAGAGCGCCCAGTCCATCAGGTCGTCGATCGGCAGGCGGCTCCCGACCTCGACCATGAGCGTGTGCGCCGCCATCTCGCGCCGGGGCATCACCAGCTGCATCAGGCCACTGACCGGCGTCACGATCACGTTCGCCCGCTTGCCGCGCAGGGTCGCGAGTTGCTGGACCCGCCGGACGCTGGCGTCCAGGTCGATCGGCAGCTGCTCGAACGGCATCGCGTCCGCGGCGGGCCACAGGAAGACCTCGGAACCGGGAGCGAGGTATTCGCCCACGGCCGCCGCCAGCGCGTCGGCGCGGTCCCGCCGCGCGGTCACGAGGACGATCGGGCGTTCCAGTTCGGAAGCCGAGGCCGCGATGAGGGCCGCACGCGCGGCGTCGGGCAGGTCGTCGAACGTCGCGCTCTTGCCCTCACGGATGCGGTCGAGCGCCTCCTGAAGGGGAGCGAATGCGGTCAGGGCTGGGATGAGGTGGGCAAGGGTCAAGGGAAGGTCGCCTCGGGTGGGTGCGGCTGGACGCATCGGGGGCACGCAAAACGCCGGGCAAGTCGCAGCGACCGCCCGTCCGAACCGTGGAGCACGATTCTACACCTTCGCTCGGAAAGGTGCGACACTGAACTCCAGGCCGCCTGTGCATCCGCGTCCACCATGCAGGGAGTGCCACTGGCGCGAACCCTGCGGATCTCCAGACACCGGCCATCGCGGCCCGCCGGCTTCAGCGTTCACCCTGCACCGGGAAGCTCCATGACTGCAAGCACGACGACGACCATCACCACCACGACCGCTGCCGCCAAGCTGGACGACCTGCGTGCCCGCATCCGTGCACTCGAATCGGTCGTCGTCGCCTTCTCCGGCGGCGTCGACAGTACCCTGCTCCTGAAGGTTGCACACGACGAACTGGGCGACAGGTGCGTCGCCGCCAGTGGCCTCTCCGAGACCTACGCGCCGGAGGAGATGCAGGAGGCGCGGGAGATCGCTGAAGAACTCGGAGTGGAGTACGCCGTCCTGGCGACGATGGAACTGAGCGATCCGCGCTACGCCGACAACACGCACCAGCGCTGCTTCTTCTGCAAGCAAGAGCTTTACGGCAAGTTGCGCGCATTCGCCGACGAGCGGGGGATCGCGTACGTCATCGACGGCTCGAACGCCGATGACCTCGACGACTTCCGGCCCGGGCTGCGAGCGGCGCGGGACCTGGGGGTGCGATCGCCGCTGCAAGAGGCCGGGCTGACGAAGGACGAGATCC
>JBQCJS010000074.1:0-10034 GCA_051952485.1 Thermomicrobiales bacterium
CGGCATCAGCTACTTCCTGGGCGTGGACGGGATCTCGACCTTGCTGATCGCGCTGACGAGCTGCTGACGCTGATCTCGATCATCTGGTCCTACGACACCATCAACGTCCGGCGCCGCGAGTACTACATCGCGATGCTGCTGCTCGAGACGGGCATGCTCGGCGTCTTCATGGCGCTCGATCTCTTCATCTTCTACATCTTCTGGGAGCTGATGCTGATCCCGATGGCGCTGCTCATCGGCATCTGGGGATCCAACAACCGCGTCTACGCCGCGATCAAGTTCTTCATCTACACGCTCTTCGGGTCGCTCCTGATGCTGGTCGGCATCGTCGCCACCTACCAGAGCTACTTCCAGCAGACCGGCGTCCGCACGCTGAACATCCTCGAACTGCAGGCTGGCAACTACAGCTCGACCTTCCAGTTCTGGGTCTTCGCCGCCTTCCTCGTCGCCTTCGCCGTGAAGGTGCCGATGTTCCCCTTCCACACCTGGCTCCCGGATGCGCACGTCCAGGCCCCGACGGCGGCCTCCGTCATCCTGGCCAGCGTGATGCTGAAGATGGGCGGCTACGGCATCCTGCGCTTCAACCTCCCGCTCTTCCCGGACGCCGCGAAGGACTGGACACCGGTCATCATCAGCCTCTCGGTCGTCGCCATCATCTATGGCGCGCTGGTGGCGCTGGTCCAGCCGGACATGAAGAAGCTGATCGCCTATTCGTCGGTCAGCCACATGGGCTTCGTGACGCTCGGGCTCTTCGTCGCCAACATGCAGGGCATGGACGGCGCGATGATGGTGATGCTGGCCCACGGCTTCAACACCGGCGGCCTCTTCCTCTGCGTCGGCGTCATCTACGAGCGGGCGCACACGCGCGAGATCTCCGCGTTCGGCGGCCTTGCCTCCCGGATGCCGAAGTGGGCGATCTACTTCTGCATCTTCATGTTCGCCAGCATCGGCCTCCCGGGCATGTCCGGCTTCATCGGGGAGTTCCTCGTCACGCTCGGCACCTGGCACTACAACAAGTGGGCGGCCGCGATCACCTTCTCCGTCGTCATCTTCGCCGCGTGGTACATGATGTGGATGTTCCAGCGGGTCGTCTTCGGGCGGGCGTCAGGCCAGGCGCCGGACCCGGCCGATGGCGCGCTGGAACCCTACGAGCGCGAGCAGCTGGCCGCGATGGGCGGCGGCCACGGTCACGACGACCACGGTCATGCGCATGGGGGCCTCGCCCCGGTGAGCGGCGGCGCTCATGGGGATGCCCACGACGACCACGGCCACGGTCATGGCGATTCGGATTCCGATTCGTATCCGACACACCCGGGCCAGCTCGACAGTTCGCGCTGGGCCGACCTGACCCGCAAGGAAACCCTGACCCTGCTGCCGCTGGCAGTGTTGACCATCGTCTTCGGCATCTACCCGAAGCCGCTGCTGCAGATCGTGGAACCCAGCTTCCAGGCGATCCTCGATCACGCCGTTCGCGTGATCGGGAACTAGGACGACCATTGGCACCGCAGCTGGCCTCAATCGGCGTCGATGCGGTGTTTGAAGGGACCGGCTCCATGCCGGTCCAGGGCGAGAACGGACCGGCACGAGATCGGTCTCCACACATGAACGGGGCGGGCTGACGCGATGTCGTATGATCTGATCGTTCCGAATTTCGGGCTGGTGATGCCCCAGTTCGTCGTCTTCATCACGGCGATCGTGCTTTCGCTGGCGGATGCCTTCCTGCCCAAGCGGATGCAGTTCACGTGGCTGACGGCGATCTCGCTGATCGGCTACGGGCTCGGCATCGTGCTGCTCGCCAACCAGCGGGGCAAGGACGAGAGCACCTTCTACGGCCTCTTCCGCGCCGATGGGCTCACCGTCTTCCTGTCCCTCGTCATCCTCGTTGCCGCCATCCTCACGGTGCTCGTTTCGGCGAACTACATCGAGGACCTGGAAGGCAAGATGCCGCTCGGCGAGTACTACACCCTGCTTGGCTTCGCCGTGCTGGGCGCGCTGCTCACCGCCTCGGCCGGCGACCTGGTGATGATCTTCATCGGTATCGAACTCTCCTCGCTGGCCGTCTACATCCTCACCGCGTTTGCCCGGCGGCGGGAGACCTCGCTGGAAGGCGCGCTCAAGTACTTCCTGCTTGGCATCTTCGCCAGCGCGATCCTGCTCTACGGCATGGCCTGGATCTACGGCAGCACCGGCTCCACCGACCTCGACGAGATCTCCCGCAACCTGCAGGCGTTCATCTCCGGGCAGGACAGCATCGATGCCTCGCTGGCGCTGGGCATGCTCCTCCTGGTCGTCGGGCTTGGCTTCAAGATGGCGGCGGTGCCCTTCCACTTCTGGACGCCGGACGCCTACGACGGCGCCCCGACCCCGGTCTCGGCCTTCATGTCGGTGGTGCCGAAGGCGGCTGCGGTCGCGGCGGCGATCCGGCTGCTGGTGCAGGGCATGGCCCCGCTTCGTGACGACTGGATCACGCTGATCGCCATTCTCGCCGTGATCACGATGGTCTTCGGCAACATTGTGGCGATCTCCCAGCGCAACGTGAAGCGCATGCTCGCCTACTCGTCGATCGCCCACACCGGCTACATCCTCGCCGGATTTGCCGCCTACCGGGTCAGCGATTCCTTCACCGGCAGCGAGACGGACAACCAGGCGATCTCCAGCGTCCTCTACTACCTGCTCGCCTACACGTTCATGAACATCGGCGCCTTCGCGGTGCTCGCCTGGATCCAGCATCGCGGGCGCGGCATGATGCTGGAGGACTTCAACGGCCTGGCCGCGCGGCACCCGCTGCCGGCGGCAGCGATGGCGGTCTTCCTCGTCTCGCTGATGGGCATCCCGCCGACGATCGGCTTCTACGCGAAGTACTACGTGATCGTGGCGCTGCTGAACAGCGACCTGCTCTGGCTGGCGATCGCGATCGTCGTAATGTCGGCGATCAGCGCCTTCTTCTACCTCCGCGTCGTGGCGGCGATGTACTTCAGCGAGTCTTCCGAACCGGAGACGACCGAATCGAGCACCCGCCTGCTGGATGTCGGCATCCTGGCGATGGTGGTCGGGGTGATCGTGCTCGGGCTCTTCTCCGGCTCCATCATCAGCCTCGCCAACGAGTGGTCCAGCGCCCTGACCCTCACCGCCCAGTTGCATCCGTAGATCCCGATACCGACACGAACAACGACCAGAGCCCTCGGATCACCCATGATCCGGGGGCTCTGGTCGTTGTCTTGCATACATCCTGGCCCATGGAGTCTCGGCCTGGGACTCCAGTCAGTGACGGATCCCTGGTCAAGCAGGATTGCCGATTGACGCGGATTCGCGACGAGACCGGAAGGGCGGCGGATCATGTCGCGACGCACACCGGAGGCTCTGCGCTATTACGGGGAGTCTGCGCTCGACCTCCTGCGGGACGTCGAACCCCGGACCACGGTAGTACGGCTCTTCGCGCCGGGCCATCTCGCGGGCGATGGTCCGCATCGCATCCACCTCCGGCGTACCGGAGAAACGTTCCTCGTCCGGAGTCCGATGGATGTCTGGAGCGTGAAGGAGACGTTCATCGATCGCCTCTACGAACGCTACGGCTTCACCATCGAGCCGGGCTGGACCGTTGTCGACATCGGGGCGGCGATCGGGGAGTTCACCGTCTTCGCGGCGCGGATTCCCGGCATCACCGTGATCGCGTGCGAGCCCTTTCCCGGCTCGGTCGACCTGCTCCGGGAGAACATCGCGCTCAACCTTCTCGAGAATGTCACCGTCATTCCCAAGGCCGTCGCGGCCGAAACCGGCACCATGCTGCTGGACCTGCGTGGCGAGGAGCCGCTGGAGTTCGTCAGCGCGATGCAGCGAGCGGGAGCGGAGGTCCTTCGGGTTCCGGAGGGTCACATCGCCATTCCCGCCATTCCGCTTTCCGAGGTCCTGGCGGACACGCCGCGCGCCCATATCGACCTGCTGAAGCTGGACTGCGAGGGCGCAGAGTACGAGATCCTGATGCAGGCGCCAGCCGAGGCCCTCGCAGCGGTCGACCGCATCGTCATGGAATACCACGACCGGACGACCGCCCATACGCATCCGGAGCTGGAACGCTTCCTCACCGACGCCGGGTTCGCGGTGCGGAGCGTTCCGAATGTCGTCCACCCGGACGAGATCGGATACCTCTGGGCCGCCCGGCGTGACCTCCCGGGCGCCCCGGCCTGAGCCCGCACCCGGAACTGATCAGCACGCGGGGCGCGAGACGGGGACGAGGAGCGAGCCGGCCGGTGATACGGTCTTCCGCATGCCGCCGAAGGTCGCATCCTGCGAAAAGACCACGTAGAGCAGGACACCGTGATCCGTGTGGCCCTCGGCCATGAACGCCGTCGGATTCTGCGCCAGGATCGCGCAGGTCTCCTTGGCCCGATTTGGGTCGAGGATGAGGATCTGGTGCTCCTCGATGACCGGCGCTGGGTTCGCCGTCGTATCGAACGGCGTGTCGAACGAGGGGCTGCGATCTCCCCCGAAGCCCGGCGCGAGGAACTGCCAGGCGCCCGCGCCGACGTAGCTGATCTGCGGCCAACCCGCCTGCAGGAGGGTCAGGGTGCCGTCATCGTCGTGAAGTCGCCACCCGAGGTCGTAGGAGCGGCTGGCATAGAGGTCGAACGACATGGTGGGCTGCACGACGAACGTTTCGTGGATGGCGTCGCCCGCCAGGGCCGCCATCATGAGGGTGGCGAGGACGACGCTCAACCAGCGATCCCGCGTGAGGATGCCCTGGATGGCCGTGATCGCGATGACGATCCCCGTTCCCGCGGCCAACGCCCACATCGGCATCACCGCGAAGAAGCGCTGGCTGCCCATCGATTCCGTCTGCGAGATCGGCACGATGGTCAGGACCCATGCGGCAAGCAGCAACGCCGGTCGCCGGGGTGTCCGTCCCCGCTGGCGTAACTCGATCACGAACCATGCGATCCACGCTACCGCGCCGATCGCCAGGAATGGTGCGATGGACCAACCCAGGAAGGGCGGGTCCTGGCGGTAGAAGGAGGCCGCATCGCTTCCCTGTTTCGCATAGAACGGGAAGACGAGCGCCCGGAAGACGAGTTCGGCGCGATCGAGCAGGGTCGGCTGGACGGTCCCGGTCACCTGGTTCGCCCGGCTCAGGAACTGGGACGGCTGCTCGGCCCAGTAGGCGAACGCGGGTGCCCCGGCGACCGCGAACCCGAGCACGATCCAGGCGAAGAGGCGGATCATCTCCCGTACCTGCGTGCGCCAGCCCGGCGTGACGAGCATCAGCAGCATCAGGACCGCGACGAAGAGCAGGAAGACGCGCGATCCCCAGTAGCCGTAGAGCCCGATGCCGAGGATCACGCCGCATCCGATGGCATCGCGCCGCTGCCGGTTCGTCATCGTCCGGTCGAGGAACCAGAGCGCCCAGACCATCACGAAGGCATCGAATGCGTTGATCAGCGTGATGCGCGATCCCCAGATGTGGATCGACATGCAGGCGAGGGCGGCCGCCCCCGCGATGCCGTACCAGGTGCCGAGCAGGCGCCGCCCCAGCAGGAAGACCCCGAGCACCGTTGCCACGCCATAGAGCACGCTGAAGAGGCGGTAGGAGGCGACATCGTCAGGGAAGGGGCGTGAGATCCAGCCCCGGATGGCGGCGGTCAGGTCCATCGGCAGGATGAAGAGATGGGATCGGAAGGGGTTGTGGATCGTGCCGTCGCGGAATCCCCGCGCGGCGATGGAGTAGAACCAGTCGTCCCCGGTCGTGACCGTGGAGAAATCGCTCAGGCGCCAGGACCGCACCCCGATCGCCACCGCCATGACCACGATCATCGCCAGGAGCGCCGGCCATGGCCAGGCGGCGACGCGCGACCGAGTCAGCAGGCCATCCAGGTTCGGCAGGCGCACGCCCCTCGCCGCGACGATCGCCAGGCAGGCGAACCCGGCGAGCCACGCTATCGCCACATCCCACACCGAATCGTTCAGCGCCCGCCCGTAGGCGAGGCGATAGGTGAGCAGTCCGCAGGCGGCCGCGCCGAGCGTGAACGCGGGAACCACGAGACGGCTCGATGCCAGGCGATCGAATCCCCGCTCGACCGCTGGCGGGAGCGCCCGGCCAGACGCGGGGAGCCAGGCGGCGAGGCCGATCGCAATGGCGCCAACCACGTACCACGGGAAGCCGCGCAGGCGCTCACCTGCGCTCATGGCGTGCTGGCCGATCAGGATCGTCGCCAGGCCGACCAGGAGCAGCCCGAGCGCGATCCAGCGGACGGTGGACCGCGGCGATGGCGACGTCGAGGGGGTGGCTGGCGGAGGAGTGGAGAGAAATCGCACGCGCCTGGCCGGTGCGGCCGGTTGGTCGATCTTTCCGGAATCGGACATGGAGGCGTTGTTCCTGCCGCTAGGGCGCTGGGTCCTTGTGGCTCGGAGGCCGGTCGCACATCGCGCGTGGCGCGTTCACGGAGTCCCGCCCCGTTATACGGGACGAGTCCTCGCGGGACAAGGGGCTAGTCCAGGGGACGCGCGGACTGCCCGGAATGACGGGGAATGAGGAGTGCCGCCTGCCATGCGGTGCGATGCGTCGCCAGGGCGAGCGTCATCTCCTGCGGGGTGCAGCCGATCAACCATTTCACCTCGGAATCGGCCTTGTGGGTGTCGACCGTGACGATGACGCCCGTGACGACCGCCTCCGGCAGGCTGCCCCGCCAGCAATCGACGCCGCCACCATCCACTGCGCCGGTCCCATCGAGATACCCGTAGTCGAACGGATAGATCAGGTCCGGAAAGCGCGGATGGGCGCTGCCGCCGGGGCGGTCGATTACGATAGGGTGTGTTGCCACCAGGCGGTCAGCGTGATTCCAGAACCGTGCGTCTTCGTTCATGCGATGCCGTTCTTCGTTGACGGTTTGACACGCTCAACCAGGCCATGCGTCAGGGTCCCGGAGGGTCGTACCATCACAGGGGGGAGGGGGAACGATGACAAGCGTGCTCTCGGCAGGGGAGGGGTCCAGGCGAAACGGGAAGTCCACGTCGGTAGAAACGACCAGGTAGAGAAGCTCACCGTATCGGTCGTGGGCCGCACCGATGGTAGCGTGGGGATTCGCGTTCATCACAAGGCACATATCCCCGGAATGTGACGGACCGAGGACAAGAAGCTGTCCTGAGGCAAGCCGGGGTGCGCCGAACGGCGGCTCATGCTCGTTGAAGGGCTGGATGAAGGTGAAATAACGTTCGCGACCGGGTGCCCAGTACTGCATGCCTCCCGTACGATCGTACATGATCTCTGGCCAGCTGACGCCAATGACGCGCGTATCCACCGGTGTGGACCGGAGGCGCCATCCGAGATCATAGAAGCGCGAGGCCTCCGCTCCGCCCCAGGAGGTAATCTCGCGATCGTCGTTGAAGTACCAGGAGAGATTCTGCACGGCGATGGCGATCAGCAGAGCGGCCGTCCCCAGCCGCACGATGGACTGATTACGGGTCGCCCTTCCGATTCCTCGAGCCACCATGACGATCCCGGTTGCCACCGCCAGAGCCCAGATCGGGGTAAGTGCGAGAAATCTCTGGGACTCCATCCCGTCCGATTGGCTGATCGGGATTGTGAGCATTGCCCAGGCAATCAGCAAGGAGCCCGGGCGCATGGTCGCCCACTGTGGCCGCTTGCGCACGAGACGGAACGCCAGAGACAGGAGCCAGACACTCACGCCCACTCCGATGAAGAGCGCTCCGATCGTTCCGATCACGCTGACGTTCGACGTGCCAGCGCGGAAGAAGATCCCCGTCGGCTCCGAAAGGGGGTAAGCAAAACCCTCCAGCGCGCGTTGGACGCGCTCGTCCATGGTGGGATTCCGGTTGCTGACGGTATCCGTGACCGAGCGGACTCGTCCGAAGAACGTATCGGGCTCGGCTCGGAAATAGCCGAGCCCAGGTGCTGCCGCTACCAGGAATCCGGCAACCATCCATATGCCAAGTCGTATGAAATCGACCACGGACCGACGGAATGGGCCGTGAAACAGGATGGACACCATGACGACGGCGATGATGGCCGGGAATCCGCGCGCACCAAAATACCCGTAGAGGCCCAGTCCCATGGCAATACCGCAGGCTATGGCGTCGCGCCGATCGCGTGTCTCCAGCGTGCGGTCCGCTAGCCAGAGGGCGAGGGGCAGGGCGGCGGCGTCAGTGATGTTGTCGAGGGCGTTGCGACTGGCCCAGAGATGGAGCGGGAGGACAGTCAGGACCATTGCGCCGGCAAGCGCAACGCCACGATCAAGCAGACGCCGCCCAAGCAGGAAGGTGGCGACGATACTGACGATCCCGAGGAACGCGCCAGGCAATCGATAGGCCCAGACGGTATCAGGAAACGGGCGTGAGACTTGGCCCAGCAGCCAGTTCCAGAGCTCGATGTGAAGCAGTCCCTCATGGACCCGAAACGGATTGAGCGATACTCCGTCGCGAAATCCACGGGCATACACGATGAACATCCATTCATCGTTGTGATTGACGAGTGGGTATCGTTCAAGCAGGACGAAGCGTGTGTTGATGGCGAGCGCACTCACTGCGATTCCACCCACCAATAGCGGTCGCGGTACCGCCCGCAGAGATGACCTCATGGAAGGTAGGAGGCGGCTGATGGGGGTCCGATTCGCCAATGCCACGGTCAGGATGAGAGCGAGTGACACTCCGAACAGCAACTGGATATCGGTTGCGCGTTGGTTGATCGGACGTTCGTAGGCGAGGCGCCCGGCGACAGCGGCGAGCGACAGCGCGACTGCGGTGATGGCGACCGCAGAGAAGCGAGGACCCAGCCCCAGGTCCTGATGCGGGCTCCATCGGATCGAAAGGAACACCCACGCCACGACCGCGATCGCGAAGGAGCCTGCGAGATAGCGGACAAGCGAGGCCAGGGTGTAGCCGTCCTGGATGAACGTCGGTACGCCGTGCAGAACCGCGATGAGGCCCAGCGTCCCGAAGATGATCACCCCTATCGATGCGACAATCCTCGGCCCGGTTGCGGTCCTCGTCGGAGCATGCCGAAATGCGATAGTCCTGATGATCTCAGTGTCGCCTTGCGAATCGTTCGCGGAAGGTGGTGACTCGGATACGGGAGCCATGCAGCAGTGCTCCGAATTAGGTCTCCACGCCGCTGGTCACGGCGTGCTTCACACGAAAGAGCCTCTTAGGCCGGTCCCACTAGTGCCCACCTGATGGTACTAGGCGGATCTGCGTTCATGCAAGAAGCGCCTATGACGAAACGGGAGAAGCACGCGCTGCGAGGGAACCCTTCCGGGCCCCCGCGCAGCGCGTGCTTCTCTCTTTTCGGCGGATCAGTCCGGCAGGAAGATGAAGTTGTTCACATAGGCGTCGGAGAGGACATCGCCGGAGGCGGCGGTCTGGTGGCGGGCGACATCAAACGCCGAGATCGGGCGCCGGTACTCGCCATCTTCCAGGAACTCGCCGTGATACCCCTGCGCCACGATCCAGGCGAAGACATCTTGCGCCGTCCGCTCGCCGCCGAGGTCATCGTTGACCTCGATCAGGATCGCCGGCCTGTGCGTGCGGATCGTGCCCTCCGCCCCGGCCAGCACCGGCAGCTCGTGACCCTCCACGTCGATCTTGATGAAGCCCACCGGCTTCACGTAGACCGACATCACGTCGTCCAGCGTGCGCACCGGAACTGTGCGCTCCTCGATCACCGTGTTGCCGTCGGCCTGGACATTCGACTCCAGGCTGGAGAGCGCCGTCTTCTCGTAGCCGTGCAGTTTCGGAATGCGCATCGTCGCCGTGCCATCGCGATCGGAGAGCGCCGTCTGCACGACGTCGATCGGTAGGTGGAGCTGGGAGGCGGCCCGGCGCAGCATCGCCGCATCCTCCTCGATCGGCTCGATGCTCACGACCTTCCCCTGCTTGCCGACGAGCCGGGCCAGCGCCAGGCTGTAGGTCCCGGAGTGGGCGCCGACATCGACCGCGATCGTCCCCGCGCGCACCAGGCGGGGCAGCTCCTTCAGTTCGGGTTCACCGAGGACGCGGTGCAACTGGGCGTTGCTCCACAAGGCCACGCC
>JBQCJS010000075.1:0-8176 GCA_051952485.1 Thermomicrobiales bacterium
CTGCAGGGCATCTTCCGCAACCCCCTCGCGGACCCCGGCCTGATCGGTGTCTCCTCCGGCGCGGCGCTCGGGGCGGTGACGGCAATCGTGCTGAACGTGACGATCCTGGGGATCTGGACACTCCCCGTCTTCGCCTTCGTCGCCGGCCTGCTGGTGACCGGCGTCGTCTATCTCATCGCGCGCCACGACGGGCGGACGGAGGTGGTGACGCTGCTGCTGGCCGGTGTGGCGATCAGCGCCGTGATCGGGGCGGGTGTGGGCCTGCTCATCACGCGGGCAACCGACCAGCAGATCCGGACCGTCACGTTCTGGACGATGGGCAGCCTCGGTGGCACGCTCTGGAACCAGGTCTGGATCGTGGCGCTGGTCACGGCGATCGGCATCGCGGTCGTGATGCGGTCCGGGCAGGCGCTGAACCTGCTGGTGCTTGGGGAGCGCGAGGCGCGGCATCTCGGCGTCCACGTCGAGCGGACGCGGACGATCCTGATGTTCACCACGGCGGCGATGACGGGCGTTTCGGTGGCGTTCACCGGCGCGATCGGTTTCGTGGGACTGGTGGTGCCGCATCTCGTGCGGCTCTGGCTCGGTCCCGACCATCGCCGCCTGTTGCCCTGCGCGGCCCTGACGGGCGCATCGCTCCTGCTCATTGCCGACCTGGTCTCGCGGACGCTCGTGCAACCGCTGGAACTGCCGATTGGGGTGGTGACGAGCCTGATCGGGGGACCGTTCTTCCTCTGGCTGCTGATCCGGACGCGACGGCAGCAGGGAGGCTGGGCGTGAGCGTGGAGGTTCCGGCGATCGCCATCGAGGCGCTTGCCGTCCAGCGCGGTGGGCGGGACCTGCTCGCGGACGTGACCCTGGCGATCCCGGCCGGGGAGGTCGTCGCACTGGTCGGCCCGAATGGCGCGGGCAAGTCGACGCTGATGGCGGCGATCGCAGGTGATGTGAGCCCCTCGTCGGGACGGATCACGCTGTTCGGGCGAGCGCTCTCCGACTGGTCGCCCGGGGACCTCGCCCGCATTCGTGCGGTGCTGCCGCAGCAGACGATCCTCCAGTTCGGCTTCACCTCGCGCGAGGTGGTGGCGATGGGCCGGGCGCCGTTGCCGCCCGAGGACCGTCGGCAGGACGACGACGCGATCGCGTTCGCCCTGAGCGAGACCGAGGCGCTCCACCTTGCAACGCGGCGATTCCCGACGCTTTCCGGCGGCGAGCAGACGCGCGTCTCCCTGGCCCGGGTGCTGGCGCAGGAGACGCGGATCGTCCTCCTCGACGAACCCACGGCGGCGCTGGACATTCGCCATCAGCACCTGGTGATGCAGCGGGCCCGCTCATTGGCCGCTCGTGGCGGGACGGTCGTCGCCATCCTCCACGATCTCAATCTGGCGATGGCGTATGCGGACCGGATCGTCGTGCTGGCCAGCGGGGCCCTGCGTGCCTGTGGCGCACCGTGGGAGGTGGCGGAGGAAGGGTTGCTGGCCGATGTCTTTCGCTGTCCGGTGGCGATCGCGCGGCATCCGGTCCTGGATCGGCCGCTGGTGATTCCGCTCGGGGTGCTGGACGAACCCGCCACGCCCCTGACGGCGATGTCTGCTGGTTGAACCCTGTTCCCGATGCGGGCCTTTGGTACCCTTCGTCACGATGAATCCGGTCGTCGGGATGGGGTGAGGACGTGCGTGACGGGGTTGGGACGGGCCGTTCGATCGAGGTGGAGGTGCCGTCGGCGGAGGCGATGATCGCCCTCGGGCGGCAGGTGGGGGGACGCCTGCGTGCGGGCGATGTCCTGTTGCTGCACGGCGACCTCGGCGCCGGCAAGACGACCTTCGTGCAGGGGGTTGCCCGGGGACTGGGTGTGCTGGAGCCGGTCCAGAGCCCGACCTTCACCCTGGTCGGAGAGCATGACGGCGTGGACGCGGCGGGCGTTCGCGTGAGCGTCCATCATCTCGACCTCTACCGCCTCACCGACCCGGACGAGCTGGAGAGCTTCGGATACGAGGACTACCTGAACCCCGGCGACGGGATCTCGTTGGTCGAGTGGCCGGAGCGTGCGGGCGACTGGCTGCCCGACCGCTTCCTACTCGTGCGGATCGACTACGCGCGGGAGGGCGAACGCCTCGTGCACCTGACCCCGGTTCCCGAGGGGGCCTGGGACCTCGCCATCTCCTGATCCGGGCCGGAGGACGTGGAGAGGCAGTGGCCCGGTTCGCCGTCCGAACCGGGCCGCTGCGCGCGGGTCACTGGAAGCGGCGAATCAGCCCTCGATCGCCTTCAACTGGTCTTCGACGTCCTGCTTGTCCTCGTCCAGCTCGGATGCCACCTGGTCGAACGCATCCTGGACCGCGGCGTCCTTGAGGAACACCTGATCCCAGCCGGCGGTCATGTTCGCGCTGCCGTTCGGGAAGATGTTCATCGCGGAGTCCGGATGATGGGCGTTCGGCAACTGCTTGATGGCCACCTCGTAGAGCGGGTTCTCCTTGAGGAAGGCTTGCATCGGGGCGCTCTCGATGGATGAGGTGCGCACCGGCATGTAGCCGGTCATCTGCGCCCAGGTCGCGGCGTTCCCGGTGTTCGTGCTGAAGTCGATGAACCTGGCGGCAGCGAGTTTCACGTCGTCCGGGGCGGATGCGAGGATGGCGAGGCCAGCGCCGCCGGTCGGGCAGCCCACCTGCTTCTCCTTCGGCAACGCGATGGCGCCGACGGTGAACTTCGCGCCCTCCTTGATGAAGTTGATGGCCCCGGTCGAGGCGATGGTGGAGGCGGTGGTGCCCTTCTGGAAATCGCCCGCCGGGTCCGCCGTGGCGCCGGCCGCCTTCTCCTGGACCAGTTTCTGGAAGAACGTGCCGGTCCCGACCGCGTCCGGCTGGTTGATCTCGATGGTGAAGTCATCCGTCGAATAGGCGCCGCCGAAGGCCCAGACCGGCCCCTGCATCATCCAGGCGCTGGTCGGATGGCCCCCGGCGAGGCCGAGGCCATACTGGATGGAGCCGGTGGCGAGCTTCGACGCGGACTCGGCGAAGCCCGACCACGTCTCGAAGATGGTTTCGTCCAGTGCGGCGGCCTTCAGGGCGTCGGCGTTGTAGTAGAAGAGCGGCGTCGAGCGGGCGAATGGCAACAGGTATTGCGCGTCGTGGCGGCCGAACTCGGTGTAGAGCGGCTGGACGAAATCCGCGGTGTCCACCTTCAGTTCGGTGAGCAGCGGGTTGAGGTCAGCGAGCGCTTCACTGAGATAGAAGCGGAACCAGAAGTTGTCGGAGAGGATGGTGACGTGCGGTTCGTCGCCGGTCTGCAGTGCGGCGATCAGGGACGAGGCGATAGTCCCGTAATCCGGCTGGTTGTTGGCGATGATCCTGACGTCCGGGTTGGCGGCCATGAAGTCGTTGACCAGCTTGGTCTGGGCATCGCCGTAGACCCCGGAGCCGAACGAGGTCCAGTAGTTGACCTCGATGGGCGCGCCTTGCAGGAACGCCGGAGCGGCGAAGACGCTGCTGGGCTTCGCCCCGAGCGTGACGGCGGCCGTGCCGACCGCGGTGGATGTGACGAGTGCGCGACGGGTAAGGGACCTGACCATGGTGCCGTTCTCCTCTTGAAGACCCGGTCGCGGCATCAGCACGCGACTGCCGGCTCCCGGCGCCGCGACATGCGGCTCGCGGCGGTGCCGGCACGAGTGCCAGCATGCACCCATCCCGCCGCGATCGTGTTGCGCAGAGGCTAACACGCTGTCCCGATTCGGCAAGCCGGGACGACAGACGCCCCACCGCCCGGATCGTGCGATCCGGGCGGTGGGGCCTTGCCGGCAGGGTGGAGCGGCGAGTGACTAGCCTTCGAGATCCTTGATCTGCTCGAGGACCGGCTCCTTCTCCTCGTCGAGTTCGGACTTCACTTCGTTGAAGGCATCCTGGACCGCGACGGACTTCACGAGCACCTGCTCCCAGCCGCGACCGAGGATCTGGTCCCCGTTCGGGATGAAGACGCGGGCGGAATCCTGCGGGGAGGTCTTCGGCAGCTGGTTGATGGCCGTCTGGGAGTTCGGGTTCTCCTTGAGGAAGGCCTTCATGGAGTCGCTCTCGATCGCCGAAGTCCGGACCGGCATGTACCCGGTCGTCTGCGACCACTCGGTGGTGGTGGCGGTGCTGGTCGAGAAGTCAAGGAACTTGATCGCGGCTGCCTTCACATCGTCCGGAGCGGACTTCAGGATGGAGAGGCCCGCGCCGCCGGTGCAGCAGCCGAAGCCCTCCTCCTCGGGCAGGAACGCGGTGGCGAACTTGAAGGTGGCCGCCTTCTTGATGCCGCCCAGCGAGCCGGTGGAGGCGAGGATTGCCGCCGTCAGGCCGGTCTGGAAATCGGTCACCGGGTCCTCGGTCGTGGTGGCGACCTTGTCCGTGACCATCTTCTGGAAGAAGTTGCCGGCAGCGACGGCCTTCTCGTCGGCGATGAGGATGTTGAAATCCGGGTCGGAGTAGTGACCGCCGAAGGCCCAGACCGGACCCTGGAGGACCCAGGCGCCGTAGGAAGCCGCGTTGCCGAAGCCGAACGCATACTGCGTCTTGCCGCCCGCGAGCTTCGGAGCAGCCTCCGCGAAGGTGCTCCACTTGGCGAAGATGCTGTTGTCGAGGCCGGCGGCCGTCAGCGCATCCTCGTTGTAGTACAGGAGCGGCGTCGAGCGCGCGAACGGAACGGCCCACTGCCCCTCGTGGCGGGTGTACTCCGTGAAGAGGGACTGGACGTAGTCGTCGGTGTCGACCTTGGCGTCCGCCAGGAGCGGCTTGAGATCGGCGATGGCCTCGGCGAGGTAGAAGCGGAACCACCAGACATCGGAGAGGACCGCCACATGCGGCTCGTCACCGGTCTGCAGCGCCGCGACGAGCGCCGCGGCCAGGTCCTCGTAGGAGGCCTGGATCGTCGGGGTGATCTTGATGTCCGGGTTCGCCGCCTCGAAGTCGGCGATGAGCTTGGTCTGGGCATCGCCATTCACGCCGGAGCCGAAGGACGTCCAGTACTTGACCTCGACCTGAGCGCCCTGCAGGAATGCCGGGGCGGCGAAGACGCTGCTGGGCTTCGCACCGAGCGTGACGGCGGCGGTGCCGACCGCGGCAGCGCCGGCAGCGGACTTGACGAGCGTGCGCCGGGAAACGTTGGTGACCATCGACTCGATCCTCCTCGATCGTGTGAACCTTGCCTGCTTGCGAGACGACATTCCCGCCAGCGGGCGACATCGTGTTCATGGGCGTGGGACCAGCGGTCCGACGCTCATGGTGCAACGAATGCAGCGTCGCATTGTTGAACCCGTATGAATGTTTCGAGCGGGATGCGGCCTGCGTTCCCGATCGGGGCTAGCCCTTGGTCGCGCCAGCCGTGAGCCCCTCGATGATGAACCGCTGGGCGAAGATGAAGACGATGAGCAGCGGGATGACGACGAAGGCGGTTCCGGCCATGATCACGCCCCACTCGTTGTTCCCCTCGTTGTCGAAGAGGAAGGTGAGGCCGACGGTGAGCGGCCGCATCTGGTTGGTATTCGTGACGATCAGCGGCCAGAGGTAGTCGTTCCACTTGTTCACGGCGGAGATGATCGCGAAGGTCACGACGATCGGCTTGGCCATCGGCAGTACGACATCCCACAGCGTGCGGAGATGCCCCGCGCCGTCCATCTTCGCGGCGTCCAGCACGTCGCGTGGCAGCCCCATGAAACCCTGTCGCATGAGGAATGTGCCGAACGCGGTCGCCGCGCCGGGCAGGATCATCGCCTGGTAGGTATTGATCCAGTTGTGATCGAGGCCGAAGAGATCGCGGATGGTGTTGCCGAAGAAGAGGTAGTTCGGCAGGATCGTGATCTCGCCCGGGATCATCAGCGCGGCAAGGATGAGGATCATGAACCCGTTGCGGAAGGGCACGTTGAAGAAGGAGAGCGCGTAGGCACAGAGGACGCCGCAGATGAGCTGGGCCGTCATCCCGAACGCCGTGATGATGATGGTGTTGATGTAGAAGCGGCCGAACGGGACCGCGGTCCAGGCGTCGCTGTAGTTCGACCAGCGGGGATTCGAGGGAATCCACTCGGGCGGGAAGGTGTAGATCTCGGCGTAGGACTTCAGCGAGCCGGAGAGCATCCAGAACATCGGGATGCCGATGGCCAGCACGAGGAGGGCCATCGCGCCGTACGCCGCGACCTTACCAAACGTCTGTTGGGTCCTGGTGTTGCTAGCCATCGTAATGCACCTGGTTGCGTGTGGCGCGGAACTGGACGACCGTGATCGTCAGCATGGCGGCGAACAACACCATCGCGGCGGCGGCGGACCGGCCGTAGTTGGCAGCGTTGCCGAATCCCTGGTCGTAGACGTAGTAGACGAGCGTGGTGGTCGCGTAGGCAGGACCGCCCTTCGTCATCACGCGCTGGATGTCGAAGGCCTGGAAGGTGCCGAGCACGGTGGTGACGAGCAGGAAGAAGGAGATCGGCGAGAGCATGGGCAGGGTGACGGAGCGGAACCGCCACCAGGCGTTCGCGCCGTCGATCTTCGCCGCCTCGTACAGGTCCTTCGGGATCGCCTGGAGGCCGGCGAGGAAGATGGTGGCGGCGAAGCCGACATTCTTCCAGACGTAGACGATGATGATGGCGGGCATGGCCCAGTTCGGATCGTTCAGCCACCCCGGGGAGGGGATGCCGAACCAGCTGAGCATCTGCGCCAGCAGCCCGAAGCGGGGATCGAAGATGTAGGCCCAGACGATGCCGATCGCCGCGCCGGACAGCAGGTAGGGCGCGAAGACGACGGCCCGCGCGCCATCCCGGAAGCGGAGCTTCTGGTTCAGCAGGAGGGCGATCAGGAGTCCCAGCACCAGCACGCCGATCAGCGTGCAGACGGTGAAGTAGAGCGTGTTCCACAGCACCTGCTGGAAGGTGGGATGGTTGAAGATATAGCGGTAGTTGTCCAGCCCGATCCACCTGCTCTTGTTGTTGAGCAGGTTCACGCGCTGGAAGCTGATGAAGAGGTTCTGCACCGCTGGCTTGAACGTGAACAGGGTGAGCAGGAACAGGTTCGGGAACATGAAGAGGATGAAGAGGAACCAGTCCTTCTCCCAGAGTTTTGCCTTGGGCCGCTCCCAGGTCAGCGACCCGAGATCGGACGATACCGGCGACGTGGCGACCTGCCCCCCTGCCGATGCGACTACGTCTGCCATGGACCTTCTCCGTTGCCTGTCTGTCCTGTCGATGCCCCGAGCGACGGGGCCGAACCTCGACCCCCTACAATGCCCGGGTCGGCAGCATCGATGCGAACGTCCGATCAAGCCATCGAAGTGTGCTGCGCGAAATGCCATGGAATGGCTTCAGGATTGTTAACATGTGCGATTTCGGAACATCGTACCTGATGAAAGGGATCGGATGCTAACTCCCGAGGGACGGGTATTGCTCGCGCTGGACACCTCCACCGAGACGGCGGGGATCGCGCTGCACGATGGGGAGCGGCTGGCGGAGATCGTGTGGCCGGCTGGCCGGACGCAGACGACCTCCGTCCTGCCGGAGGTCGATGCCCTGCTGGCGCGGTGTGGCCGTTCGATCGAGGAACTGGGCGCGGTCGCGGTGGCCATCGGGCCGGGCACGTTCACCGGGTTGCGGGTCGGGCTCAGCATCGCGAAGGGGCTCGTCCTGGCCCGGGACATCGCCCTGATCGGCGTCCCAACCCTCGCGATCGCGGCGGCTCCCTTCGTGCAGGCGGGGGTGCCGGTTCTGGCGGTGCTCCCGGCTGGGCGCGGGCGGGTCGTCTGTGCGCGGGTTGGGGCGTCTGGACGCATGGATGCGCCCACGAACCTGGCCTTCGCGGACTTTGCCGACCACGCCGAGTCGGAAGGCGTGGTCGTCATCGGCGAGCTCTCGGGCGAGCAGCGCGAGACGCTGGCGTCCCGGAGCGTACGGGTGGCGAGCGCGGCAGCCTCGGTGCGCCGGCCGGCGGTGCTGGCCGAGCTGGCGATGACACGGTGGGCGGCGGGGGAGACCGACGATCCGGCGGCGCTCGAACCGCTCTACGTCCACGGCGTGCAGGCCACGACAAAGCCGGTGGTCGACCGATTGCGTCGCGGTGCCTGACCGCCCGGGCAGCGCGGCGCTATGGCGTCGCCGCGAAAGCTCGGGGATACTATGGAAAGCCATGACGGGCTGACGGCAACGCTGCCCCGATCGTTCCCCGCTTCGTGT
>JBQCJS010000076.1:0-9171 GCA_051952485.1 Thermomicrobiales bacterium
GACGCCTTGCCGGCGTTTTCAGGGCAGCGAAGCGGTGCATTCGAACTGCTGGCATGCGAGAAGGAGCGCGTCGACACGTTGCATGGACGGCGCTTCTCAAGCAACCCGATCCCTCGACTCCGCTGCGGCGCTCATGGGATGAACGCCTGTGCACCGCTCCGCTCGGGTTGACACGTCCTTGAGTGAACGCAGCGGCCCGCGGGGTGCTCCCGCAGTGCAGCGGAACGGTGGGGGATGACCGCACTGGAAGCATGGCGGCACCTCTGCCGCGCTCGGCGAGATGCACCGCTCAGTCGGCGGCAGCCGATTCGTCATCGCCGACCGGGTCGATCCCCAGCAGTTCAGCCAGGCGTTCCGGATGCACCTTCCAGCATTGCGCGATGACCGGTGTCCTCAGGCAGAAGGAGACCTCCTCCTCGTTGTGGACCGCCCAGCCAAGGCTGCAACGGGGCGCGCGCAGGCCACCCGAGGATGGCAGCGCCACCTTGGTGCGCGTCAGCATCGGGCACCCGAGTTCGACCGTATCCTCCGCGCCCAGCTCATCGAGCGCGCGCATCGCCATCGGCGACGCTGGTTCGGGAATCACGACGGCGCGTTTCAGGACCTCGGTCGGCATCGTCTCCGGAGCGGCCGGTCCCGGGCGACGGCGCTGGCCCCGCCGCCGCTTGTTCTGCGATCCCGGGCCGCCTTGCCCCCGCTCGCCGCCGGGCTCCGATCCCTGGCGAGCCGGTCGCTTCGCCTTCTCGCGGAGATGCGGGGACGCCGCCGCAGGCTGGCGGTCGCCCCGGTCCGGGCGCTCACCGGGTTCCTGGCGGTCGGGCCGGTCTCCGCGTGGGCGCTCGCCACGACCTCCCGCGCCCTTGGCCGGCGATCGGTCCGGTGTGGCCTGGGGTGCGGCTTGCTGCGGTCCGCCAGCCCCGCCGCCACGCTTGCGCCCACGCCGGCGGCTCCGGCCAGCCGGAGCGGTCTGCGCGGCGGTGTCGGCGTCGTTGGCGACCCGGGGCCGGGATGGCTTCTCGTCACGGGGCGGGCGGCCCTCGGCGCTGGCCGCCGGCTCGGCCTGTGGCGCCGGGGCGGCTTCGGGCTGCCCCGGTGAACCCTGCCCCTCCGGCGCGTCATTCCGGGGGGTGGAAGGAGTCGAGGCGTCGGAAGGACGCCGGGCGCGCCGGCTGCGCGATCGGTTTCTCGTCATGGTGTGCGGATTCCTCGGTTGGCGAGCGTGGTGCGGGCCCTGGCGGTGAGCCGCGCGGCGCGGTGCGTCGCTTCTACGGCCACCTTGCTGCTCAGGGTGATGGCCTTGCGGACACCCACGCGGATCAGGCGACGGATGACGGCAAGATCGTGGTCGATCTGGTCCCGATGCAGGCCCTGGGCCGCCAGGTGACGCTTCACCACCTCCGGAGGACTGGCGCGCATCGCGACCTGGAGGGCAGTCAGGACGACATACAGGTCATCGATCTGGCCCGCGACGGGAATGAGCCCGGGGATTAGGTCGACTGGCGACACCAGGTAGGCACCGCCCACCAGCAGCGAGGCTTTCGCCTGGGCCGGGACCTCCGGGTCGCGGCTCATCGCGGCGATCAGGCGGGCATAGGCGGGCGTGCGCTTCACGACGTCCCAGAACGCGCCAAGCACCGGCTGGTCTCCGGCATCGTGGAGGACGGCGTCCGGTTTCGACTGGGATGCCGGGGTGACCGCGGCCTCCGGCACGAGGGCCGGGGAATCCGGCGGCAGCTCGTTCGGTTCTGGTGTCCGGGGAGCCCCGTCCGCGGTCGGTTGGGAGTCGGTCATGATCGCATCTCCTTCCGTGGCTGTCTGGAGCGATCGACGTGATGCGTGCATTGTGCCACTTGGCGGAGGCGAGTGTGATCGCGAAGGGGGAAGATCGGTGGTTTCATCGCACGGATTCGCAAACAGGAAACGCGACGGGGCGGTTTCAATCTGGTACGATGCGATGAACCATTCAAACCAACCGTTTCAGGTGTTGTTGGGCTGTGTGCGTCCCCAACGCTCTTTGCCGGGACTCGTGGAGGCAGCGCCGCCGTGACCACAAATACCCATCCCGTCGCTCAGGGGCCCGATCGGAGTACGAATCTCACGCGTCGCCAGCGCCAGGTGTTGCGGCTCCAGGCCTACGGTCTCACCTACCAGGAGATCTCGGAGAAGCTCGGGCTGAGCATCTGGACGGTCAAGAACCACCACAAGCAGGCGATCCGGGCGTTGCACGCGGCGCTGGGAGGCAACTCCCGGCAGCCGATTCGTACCTCGCTGGCCTGCTACATCCTCGGTCTCATCGATGGTGGGCTGAGTCCGGCGGAAATCGCCAAGCATCTGCGGCAGGTGCAGAAGCAGGCGCGGGACGAGGTGCTGGGTGACGAGACGGACGAGCTGGCCGAGGCCGCGTCGCTCCCGGAATCCCAGCGGGCGGCACCGCCCCTGGACGAGACCTACGCGGCCTGAGCCGGCCACCCGCAACGGGATCGCCCCGGGCCTGGCCTAGTCGAAGAGCTGGCGGACGACGAAGAGCGCATTCGCCGGGCGCTCCGCGATGCGCCGCGTGAAGTAGGGATACCACTCCGTCCCGTAGGGGACGTAGACGCGCATCCCGTAGCCTTCCGTGCGAAGGCGAACCTGTTCGTCCTGCCGCACCCCGTAGAGCATCTGGAACTCGAAGCGATCGAGGGCGATCTGCCGGCCCTTCGCGTAGCGCTGGGTGGCATCGATCAGGGCCGGATCGTGCGTGGCGATCGCCGGGAAGGTTCCGCCATCCAGCAACAGGCGCATCAGGTGGACGTAGTTGGCGTCGATCTCGGCGCGATCCGTGAACGCGACCGATTCCGGCTCGGCGTAGGCGCCCTTCACCAGCCGGACGCGGGCGCCGATCTCGATCATCCGCTTCACGTCGTCGGCCGCGCGGCGGAGGTAGGTCTGGATCACGATCCCGACTTCCTGCGGGAACTGCGCGTGCAGCTCCTCGAACAGCCGCATGGTGACCTCGGTGTAGGCCGAGCCCTCCATGTCGATCCGCACGAACCCGGAGACCTCCCGCGCGACCTCCAGCACGGCGGCGACGTTCTCCTTCGCCAGGTGCTCGCCCAGGTCGAGCCCCAGCATGGTCAGCTTGATCGAGATGTTCGGTTCCAGCTGCGCGGCGTGCATCCGGCGCAGGATCTCCTTGTAGGACGCAACGGCGGCCATCGCTTCCTCGGCGGTGGAGACGTTCTCGCCGAGCTGGTCCAGCGTGGTCACGATCCCCTTCGCCGCCAGGTCGGTTGCGGCACGCAGGCCGTCGTCCAGCGATTCGCCGGACACGAAGCGATTGACCAGGCTCCGCGCGAGCTTGCTGGAGTGGAAGAACGAGCTGACCTGCTTGTTGTCGGCGACTGCGAGCACGGTGCTGCGCATGATGCTCATCGGCGGGATCTCCGGACATGAATGACGGCAAACGGACCTGCGCGGGAGGCGTCCTGACGACGCCTCGCTGCCCATGACCGAATCAGGGGTGGGGCGAGGGCATCGGGGCGCCGGGGAGGCGCGGCCTCGCGCTGATACGCGCAAGTATCGTTCATCCCGGGCGCCGCTGCGGGTACCGGAGGGCATCGAAAACGGGGCGACTGCGCGGGCCCGGATGTGCGTCGTATGCTGGCATGGTGCGGGAGAGCCCTCGCATCCCAGCGTCACCGTCCACGATTCATTGCGTTCGGGAGTATCACCTCGTGCCGACCTCTCCCCTGTCCGCATCGCCCTCACCCGTCGTGCGCGACATCTTCGGTGAATCCGACTCCGAGGTGCGGGACGCCCTCTACGACCTCGTGCCGCTCAACCGGCGCGAGATCGCCCTGATGAGCACGCCGGAGTTCCTTCGCCTCGACCGTATCCAGCAGTTGGGGTTCGTCTCTCGCGTCTGGCCGGGGGCGAAGCACACGCGCTACGAGCATTCGATCGGGGTGATGCACCTCACGCGGCTGGCGATCGCCCATCTCGCGGGGCAGCCTGCGGGAGCCTGGATCACCGTGACCGATGCGCGGACGGCGATCGCGGCGGCATTGCTCCACGACATCGGGCACTATCCCTTCTCCCACGCCATCGAGGAACTGGGGCCGCCGGTGCGCACGCACGAGGAGGTCGGGCGTGCCCTGATCGAGCGCGGCGAGATCGCGTCGGTGCTGGAGTCCGCGTGGGGTGTCGATCCCGGGCGGGTCGCGGCGCTCATCCATGCCGGCCGCGACGATCTGCCGGACGCCGATCGTGTCCTGCGGGGGTTGCTCTCCGGCACGCTGGACATGGACAAGCTGGACTACCTCCCGCGCGACGCCCACGCCTGCAGCGTGCCCTACGGCGGGGTCGATGCCCGTCGGTTGATCGGGTCCCTCACCATCGCGGAGGTGCCGGAGACCTTGCAGGCGTCCCTGCCCGCGCCATCGCCGATGGGAACGGTTCCTGCCCGCCGGGGCCGGGGGAAACCCGGCGCGGCCTCGACGATGACGCGCGTCGCCGTGACGGAGAAGGGGGTCAGCCCCCTCCATTCGCTGATCAACGCCCGGCAGGAGATGTTCGACAACGTCTACTGGCATCACACCAACCGCGCCTGCATGATCATGCTCCTGCGCGCGGTGCAGGAAGCCCTGGTGGCGGGGGCGATCACCTCGACGAACCTCACGGCCCACGATGATGCGACGCTGATGGCCTTCATGCGCGACCCCGCCATGCCGGATGCGACGCGCCGCCTGGCCGATGCGTTGTTCGACCGCCGGATGCACAAGCGGGCCGTCGAGGTGAGCGCCCGCGCCTTCGAGCTCTACGCGCGGCTGGGCAATCTCTGGTTCGATCCGGTTGCCCGGCGTTCGGTGGAGCTCGATCTCTGTCGTGGTCTGGCGGCCATGCTGGGCGAACCGGTGCCGGATACCGCCATCCTGATCGACATCCCGAAGCCGGAGAAGTGGAAGACGGATGTCTGGGTCCAGTTCCGGCGTCCGCCCGTCGGGTATCATCCGATGATGACGTGGCAGGAGGTGGCGGGATTCGGCGACGACGATTTCAAGCGATACGAGGAACATCGCCGGCTGATCCGCATCGTCACCGAGGAACGCTATCGCGAGGTGGTCGCCGACCGGTGGGAGCAGCTGATCTATCCGTTGCTTGGCGGCGCATTCTAGCCTCCCGTCCGGGACCGTCGTCGCGCCTACGGACAAGGACAGGAACGCCGCGCTCGGCACACGCGGCGACGGGACGATGAGCGAGCCGGCGCGGCGTCATCCGGGCAAGCCGCTTTCGTGGACAGGAGAACGCGAGCATGAGCAGCAATTCGTCGGGCAGGAACGCCGCCCAGCGCGAACGCGAGCGGCGGGCCGCCGCCAGGGCCAAGCGCCAGGCCGCGAAAGCGGCTTCCGGTGAGACGACCCCGCCGCCAGCCGCCGATCCGGCTCCGGACACGGTCGCGGCGCGACGTCCGGTCGCTGCGCCGGCGCGCAGGGAGCCGAAGGCCGTCGCGTCGCTCCCGCCAGCCGAAGTCGATGGCGTCGCGATGCCGTTGGGCGATCGGCAGGGGGATGTCGCCACCTGGGCGATGCTGGCGGTGGTCTTCCTGCTGGCCCTGCTCGTGGTCGCGGTCGCCGCGGCGTCCTGACGCGATCCCTCCATCGCGGGCGAATGTGAATGACGGGACAGGACCCCGGCGACTGAATGGTCGCCGAGGTCCTGTCCTGTTCCGTGGATGTGGCTGCACTCGTGGTCGTGACGGGCCGGGGGCTACTCCTCGTCCCACGAGCGGCTGCGGGTCTGCGGGAAGTCCGCCGGGGCCGGATCGGCGCCGATCCGTGCATCGGCGTTGAGGGCGGAGATGGCCGCGAGATCCGCTTCGGTGAGGCTGAAGTCGAAGACATCGAGATTCTCGGCCATTCGCTCCGGCGTGACCGATTTCGGGATCACGATCGTGCCCTGCTGCAGGTGCCAGCGCAGGACGATCTGGGCCGGTGTCTTGCCGTAGGTCGCGGCCAGCTCCGTCACCGCTCCGGCCCCCAGGTCCTTGCCCTGTCCGAGCGGCGAATAGGCCTCCACCGCGATGCCCTTCGCCCGTGTCGCGGCGACCACGGCCTCGTTGGTGAAGGTGGGGTGAATCTCGATCTGGTTCACGGCTGGGACGGTCTCCGACTCGGCGAGCAGGCGATCGAGATGCTCCGGCAGGAAGTTGGACACGCCAATCGCGCGGACCGCTCCCCTGGCCAGCAGGGTTTCCAGCGTCGTCCACGTCTCGACGTAGCGATCGCGGCTCGGGACCGGCCAGTGGATGAGCAGGAGGTCGATGTAGTCCAGGCCGAGCGCGGCGTTGCTCGCCTCGAACCCGGCCAGCGTCCGCTCGGTTCCCTGGTCGACATTGCGAATCTTGGTCGTGACGAAGATCTCGTCGCGCGGTACGCCGCTCGCGCGCACCCCGGCGCCGACACCGGCCTCGTTGTAGTAGGCGGCCGCGGTGTCGATGTGGCGATAGCCAAGGGCGATCGCGCGTTCGACGGCCTGCTGCGCCTCGTTCGCCGGAATCTGGAAGACCCCGAACCCAAGCTGGGGGATTGTCACGCCGTTGTTCAGGGTCACGGCAGGAATGGAGGTCGACGGCACAGGGCAGGTTCTCCAGGATTGGGCACACGGTGCCGCGCGAATCGAGGGAACCGCCATCACTTGCGGCTCCCTCCGGTCATGCCCCGAGTCTAGCAGCCGGTCCCAGACGCGAACTGCCCGCACAGGCAGCAAGCCGGGAGACGATGCATCGTCTCCCGGCTTGCCTCTCGGTTCCTCGGATTGTCCCGCAGGCGGATCAGGCGACGGGCGTTGCCGCGCCATCGTTGCAGGCATCCTCGGCGGTGCAGATGCCCGGGCCGCCCGGGATCGACTCGCCGCTCTGGCAGCAGACGAGCCCGTCATCGCAGGCGTTCTGCACGCCGCCGTTGCAGGCGCACCCCTCGCCCGTACAGGCCTCCGGCGTGGCGGGGACGGTCGGGGTCGCGGCCGGCGTGGTGGTCGGTGCGGGGCCAGTACCGCAGACGACGTTCGTGTTGAGGGCGAAGATCACCGCGTTGCCCTCCGTGCTGTCCGTCGCATCCGGCAGCACCTCGGCAAGGTTCTCATCGATCCAGCTGGCCAGCGCCTCCGAGGCGGCGGTGAAGTTGGCCTGGGTGTCGAACACGGAGATGGTGGTCAGCGCATTCTGCTCGGAGACGATCACGCTGTACTGGAGGAACCCCGCCTGCTGCTGCAACTGGGGCAGGTAGCCCGTCGTCAGTGCCTCGACAGCCGCGGTGGGAGCTTCGTCGAACGTGTAGATCCGGAGCACCGAATAGGGAATGCTGGTGGTCTGCGCCGTGACGGAGTGCGAGGTGTGAATCCCGGCGGAGGCGGCCAGGGCAGCCGCGACCCCGACGCCACCGGTTCGCACAGCCGCACGACGGGAGAAGCGGGACGAGAACGCACGGGTGAGGCTATCGAAGCGACGTGGATCCACGGGACATGTCCTCGCTACGCGTCCTCCGCCACGATGGGGCGGGCGCAATTCGGTGCGCTGCCAAACGACGAAGGTGGCATCTTTGCCGTTGTACGGGAAACGCCGTTTCCGGTCAAGTTGCACAGCCTGTACGGAGGCGAACGTTCCGTTGGTCATGCCACCGCCCGGGACCGTCGCACGATTCGCGCCGAGGGGGTGGCAGGGTGGACGTACCGTCCAGCACACGGAACGTCCCGGACCATCGCGGTCCGGGACGTTCCCCGCATTGTGGCAACTCGCCTGGTGCGTGGCGATTCCTCAGGAGACGGGGGTCGCCTCGCCGTCACCGCAGGCATCCTCGGCGGCGCACATGCCCTGTCCGCCCGGAATCGAGCCGCCGCCCATCTGGCTCTGGCAGCAGACGAGGCCCTCGTCGCACGCCCCTTCGACGCCACCGTTGCAGAGGCAGCCGATGCCCGTGCAGGCCTCCGGGGTGGCCGGAACCTCGGTGGGGACCGGCGTCGGCGCGGGACCGCAGATGACATCCGTGTTGAGGGCGAAGATCACCGCATTGCCCTGGGTGTCCTCCGTCGCCGCGGGCAGGAGCGGGGCGAGGTTCTGCGTGACCCAGCTGGCGAGGGCCGATTCGGCCGCGGTGAAATCGGCCTGCGAGTCGAACACGGAGACGGTGGTGAGCGTGTTCGGGTCCGAGGTGACGACCGTATAGGCGAGGAATCCGGCCTGCTGCTGCAACTGGGGCAGATACCCGGAGTTCAGCGCCTGGACGGCGGCGTCGGGCGTGCCGGTGAGCACGTACTTGCGGATGGCGGAGTAGGACGTGCCCGTCTGGGCCGCGAGGGCCGGGGAGGCGCCGAGACCTGCGGAGAGGGCGAGGGCCGCCGCGACGCCAACGCCTCCAGCCCGGACGGCGGAGCGGCGGGAGAAGCGGGACGAAAAGGCGCGGGTGATGCTGTCGAAGCGATTCGGATCCACGGCGGTCGACCTTTCTGGAACCTGCCCATCGCACGACGGGCAGCATGGATGGAGGTGAACGTGGTCCCTTGCCGGCATGGACGGTACAGGCATCGAGTCACTTGTACGGGATGCCGGATGCCGCGGTCAAGCCGTCGGATGTGCAAGACAGGCAACGTCCCCGGAACGATGAGGTCCGGGGACGTTGCGGCAAGGGCGTGGAATGGCTGGACTACCGGGGGCGGGACCCCTGCACGTCGAGCAGGTCGACCCGGGTGATCGCACCCTCGTTCGCCTGGCTCACCGTCGCCGCGTATTTCGCCAGCACGCCGGAGGTGTAGTGCGGCATCGGCGGCGTCCAGTCGCGGAGGCGGGCGGCGATCTCGTCGTCGGAGAGCTCCACGTTCAGGCCGCGGTTGTCGACATCCAGCACGATGATGTCCCCCTCCTTCAGCGCCGCGATCGGTCCACCGACCTGCGCTTCTGGGGCGACGTGCCCGACCATCACGCCTCGGGTCGCCCCGGAGAAGCGGCCGTCCGTGATCAGCGCGACCGTCTGTCCGAGTCCCTGGCCCATCAGGGCGGCGGTGATGCCCAGCATCTCCTGCATGCCCGGGCCGCCCTTCGGTCCCTCGTAGCGGATGACCACGACATCGTTGTCCACGATCTGGCTGTGCAGGACGGCATCCGCCGCCGCCTCGGCGGAATCGAAGACGCGCGCCGGG
>JBQCJS010000077.1:0-2647 GCA_051952485.1 Thermomicrobiales bacterium
GATCATGGGCGGGGAGGACTTCTCGCGCTTCCTGCTGAACCGTCCGGGCGCCTTCTTCAACATCGGCTCGATGAACGAGGCGAAGGGCCTCACCTACGGGCATCACCACCCGAAGTTCGATATCGACGAGGAATCGCTCGGGATCGGCGTCGCGGCGATGGTCCAGACTGTCCTCACATGGTTCTCACGAGCGGCGTGAGCGGTGAGGAAAGAGGGGAGAGAGAGGAGGAAAAGAGACGTAACGTGTCCCTGAGCCGGTGACGCCTCCGGCGACTTTCCTCTTTCCTTACGCCTCGTTTCTCGCTCCCCGCTCCTCACTTCCCAGAAAGGGTCACATCCATGTCATCCGCAATGGTCGCGCTCGTCGCCGACGTCGATGAGATCCTGCCCGGCGTGGTCGCCGACCGCCGCTGGTTGCACGAGCATCCGGAGCTGGGCTTCCACGAGACGGAGACGGCGGCCTTCGTGCTCCAGCGGCTCGAATCGCTCGGCGTGGACGACATCCGCACGGGTGTCGGTGGCACCGGGGTCACGGCGCTGATCCGGGGAACGAAGGAATCGGTTGGCCCTGGCAAGGTCCTGATGCTGCGGGCGGACATGGATGCCCTGCCGATCCTGGAGGCGAACGAGACCGAGTACGCCTCGAAAACGCCCGGCGTGATGCACGCGTGCGGGCACGATGCCCACACCGCGATGCTGCTCGCGACCGCGCGCGTGCTGATGGAGCGGCGAAACGAGTTCGCCGGCACCGTGAAGCTGCTCTTCCAGCCCGCAGAAGAGGCGCATCCAGGCGGCGCGATCGGCATGATCCGCGATGGCGCGCTGGAGGACCCGCATGTGGACGCCTCGCTCGGCCTGCACGTCATGTCCGACGTGCCCACCGGGGTGATCGGCGTGCAGGAGACCTTCGGCACCAGCAATTCGGATCGCTTCACCCTCCGCGTCAAGGGCAAGGGCGGCCACGCCTCCGCCCCGCATAACGCGGTCGATCCGGTGGTGATCGGGTCGCACATCATCGTCGCGCTGCAGAACCTGGTCTCCCGCGAGACCGACCCGATGGAGCCCGCCGTGCTCTCCGTGACGGCGAATCTCGCGGGCGAGGCGTTCAACGTGATCCCGGACAGCGCCGAGATCCGGGGGACGGTCCGCACCTACAGCGAGGCGGTGCAGGACCACATCGAGCGGCGGATGGGCGAGGTGGCCGCCGGCGTCGCGCAGGCGCTCGGTGGCGAGGCGACGCTCGACTACCGGCGCGGCTACCCCTGCCTGCCGAACGACGCCGGCATGGCGGCGATCGTCCGCGCTGCCGCGATCGAAGTCGTCGGCGAGGAAAGGGTCATCACCCCGCCGATGGGCATGGGCGGCGAGGACTACGCCTACTTCGCGCGGGCGGTGCCAGCCTGCTTCTTCTGGGTTGGCGTGAAGAACGACGAGAAGGGCTTCAACTGGCCGCACCACCACCCGCGCTTCGATATCGACGAGGACGGGATGGCCGCCGGCATCGCCACGATGGCCGCCGCCACGATCCGCTACCTGAACGAGGCGGGGTGAGCGGAGGGGGGGCCGAGAGGTGAGCGGCGCGGCGCGGAGTGGTGCCGAGCTGTCCGCCCCTTCAGTGTCTATCTCTCGCCCCACTCCTCAACCACGCCGTCCGGGACCAGAACATGAGGGACACGACCGATGGTTGCTTCTCCACCTACCTCCAAACTCCACGCCGATGTCGATGAGATCCTGCCGGGGGTAATCGCCGACCGGCGCTGGCTTCACGAACACCCCGAACTCTCCTTCCACGAGGTCGAGACCGCCAGGTTCGTCGCCGACCGCCTCCACCAGCTCGGCGTGGAGGACATTCGGACCGGGGTCGGCGGCACCGGGGTCACCGGGCTGATCCGGGGGACGAAGCCCTCCGACCAACGTGGCAAGGTCCTGATGGTGCGCGCCGACATGGACGCGCTCGCCATCCTCGAGGAGACGAACACCGAGTACGCCTCGCAGCATCCCGGCGTGATGCACGCCTGCGGGCACGACGCGCACACGGCGAACCTCCTCGGTGTCGCCCGGCTCCTGCTCGACCGGCGTGACCAGTTCAGCGGGACGGTGAAGCTGCTCTTCCAGCCCGCCGAGGAGGTCCACCCGGGTGGCGCTAGGGGGATGATCGCGGACGGCGCGCTGGAAGACCCGCACGTGGACGCCGCGCTCGGCCTGCATGTGCAGTCGAATACCCCGGCGGGGCTGATCGGCATCCGGCCGGACCTCGGTTCGGCCAACTCCGACCGCTTCCGGATCACCATCCAGGGCAAGGGAGGCCATGCCTCCCGCCCGGACATGGCGGTCGATCCGGTCGTGATCGGCTCGCACATCGTCGTCGCCTTCCAGAACCTCGTGTCGCGGGAGACCGATCCGCTGCAACCCGCCGTCATCTCGACCACCGTGCTCCAGGCCGGGGAGGCGTTCAATGTGATTCCCGATACGGCGGAGCTGCGCGGCACGGTCCGCACCTTCGACCAGGATACGCGCGAGCATATCGCGGCGCGCATCCCGGATGTGGCGGCTGGCATCGCGGCGGCGCTCGGCGGCTCGGCGGACGCGACCTTCATGCGCGGCTACCCGAGCATCCGGAACGATCCGGCGATGGTGGCGATCGTCC
>JBQCJS010000078.1:0-2299 GCA_051952485.1 Thermomicrobiales bacterium
ATGTAATCGTTAAATCAGGCACGGGGGCTGTGCCCGTTGGCGCTAACCGCTCCCCGGGCGGGCCGGGCCGCGCGGCGACGCATTGTTTCCGGCGACGCCGCGCGGGAGGTCAGCGGCCCGGTCCGCCGTTGTAGGAGAGCGTGTCGTCCAGCCAGTCGTAGAACCGCTGGGCGCGCAGGCCGTTCGCCTTCGGTTCGCAATGCAGGTCGGCGCCTTCTGCTGCCGTGAAGCGCACCAGCGTCTTTTCGGTCTTCAGGGCATCGAAGAACTTCTGCGGCTGGCCGGGAAAAAACGTCTCACCCGCCGGATCGGAGACGATGACGGGGCAGGTGATCTTGTCGAGTGTGGCATCGTCGAGCACGTAATCGCGGGCGAGCAGGAGCCCTTCCGCGAACGAATCGGTGCCGTAGGGCAGGAGCCGGAACCGGATCGTGAACTTCAGGTCCGGGTCCTCGGCCTCACCCTCGGCGATGTACTGGTCGAAGCCCTTCTTGACCTCCTCCAGTTCCTCCCCCGTGGCGGTGAACAGCTCCTCCAAGTCCTTGGGCGGGATGTCCTGGGTGAAGGCGTCCAGGACGCTGATGACGCCGGGATCGACGATCGCGGCGGCGATCCGGTGTTCGAAGGCGACGGCACGCGGCACCCAGTAGCCGCCCTGGCTGACGCCGAGGATGGCGATGCGGTCGGTGTCGACGTCCTCCCGTGTCTCCAGGTAATCCACGACCGGGGTGATGACCTTCTCCCAGTCCGGCCGGAAAGAGAGATGCTGGCGGTAGAGGGCCGCGTTCTGGCCGGGTCCGTCGAAGGCGAGCGCGTTGTAGCCTCGCCGGAGCGCCGCACCGATCCCTTCCGCCCACATGTCCGTCATCGACCCGTCGGAGCCGTTGTTGAAGATGATCCACGGCCGCTTGGCGCCCGAATCGTCGACTCGGAAGGCGTAACCGGGCAGGGTGGTGTCCTCGTAGGGGATCGTCACCTGTTCGGCGGGGACATCGAGGCGGGCGACGAAGTTGTCCCAGGCATTGCGGTGCAATTCGAAGAGCGCCGGTCCCTGCGATGGATCGTCGGTGCCCTCGGCGACGAAGCAGGCCTGGGCGTAGTAGTTCGAGGCGCGGAGGTAGGCCTCGCGGGCGCTGGCGCGATGGCCTCCCTGGTCGCTCGCATCCGCGATGGCGGCCACGCGATCGCCGGTGGTCTTCCAGGCGTTCAGCCAGCCCTGGTAATCGCCCTCCGCGATCTGGCTGGTGGTGGCGAAGATCTCGCCGACATCCGCCGCGCGCTCGTAGACGGCGCCGAGCACGATGAGGGACTGGAACTGGAAGGTATCGTGGGTGAAGACGTGCGGGACCGAGGCGATGACGGGATCGACCGTGGTGGCCGACGGCGATGCCGCTGGTGATGCGCCGGGAGACGCCGCGGGCGTCGCCTCGGCAGAGGTCCGCCCGTGCAGGCCGAGCGCGACGGCGCTGCTGAGCGCGGTCGCCGATCCTGCGACGACGGCCGAGCGCCGGGTGAGGGTGGAGGGGGCGGACGATGAGGCATTGGGCATGGAGGCGCCTTTCGGGTGAGCCGTGTCCAGTCATCTGGAGGTTCGCGTGGCGGGGGTGTTCCTGGGTCCCATCGGTGATTCCGTAGCCAGTATAGGCATCCACCGTTCCGTGCGGACGCTGCCTGGACGACAGCTTTCGGCGCAGTTCCCCATGGCGGCTGACCACGAGCGGTTGTGTATGATGCTGCCAGCATGACCCGGGACGTAAGCAGGAGTGGGCAATGGAGCAGATGCGGCCGATCGGCTACTGGGTGAAGCGGCTGGACCGGGCGCTGGAGGCGCGGTTCGAGCGGACGCTGGCGGCGCACGGCCTGAGCCGGCGGCACTGGCAGGTGCTGAACGCCCTGCGCGAGGACGTGCGGACCGAGGGCGAGCTCGAACGGATGCTGGAGCCGTTCTGGACGGAAGACGCGATCACCTGGGCGCAGGTGAAGGCGGACCTGCTGTCGCGCGGGCTGATCTCGTTCCAGGACGGGGTGATCGAGTTGACGCCCGCCGGGGTGGCACTGCATGGGGAACTGGGAAAGCAGGTCTCCGACACGCGGACGGTGCTGATGCAGGGCGTCTCCAACGAGGAGTACCTGGCGACGGTCCGCGTGCTGGAACGGATGGCGGAGAACGTCGAGGGGGCGTAGTCGGTCGGACGGAGGAATGGAGGTGAGAGATGGGTATCTCTCCATCTCTCACGCTGTCATGGACCGCTAACCCAAAGCTAACTCGACGAGCCACCCCTGTTCTTCTAGCTCGGCC
>JBQCJS010000079.1:0-2716 GCA_051952485.1 Thermomicrobiales bacterium
CGCGCCGGGCGCCCGGTTCGAGTACAGCAACACGAACTACATCGCGCTTGGCGAGATCGTCGCCCACACCACGGGGAATCCGGTCACACAGGTCTTCCGCGAACGGCTGGCCGATCCGCTCGGCCTCACGCAGACCACCTGGCCCGATGGCCCCGACCTTCCGGAGCCATTCGCCGACGGCTACGCGCGAAGGCCGCTCGAAGGGCCGGCCACGGTCGATGCCCCGGCCAACGGCCCCACGAAGCTCATCCCCGCCACCCGCATCGATCCCTCGGCCGCCGGAGCGGCCGGAGCGGTCATCTCGACGGTCGCCGACATGGACCGCTGGATCGACATCCTGCTGGACGGCGAGGCGCTCGAACCGGCGACCTCCCGCGCGCAGCTCGATGTAATCCCGATCCCGAAGCCGGACGGCGAGCCCTCCGGTTTCGGCTACGGCATGGGCGTGGCGGATTTCGGCGGCATCGTCGGGCACAATGGCGGCATCCCCGGCTTCCAGAGTTTCGCGGGGAGGATCACCGCCCTCGCCGTGAACGTCTCCGTGATCGTCAATGTCGAATCCGGCATCTCCGGTGGCCAGCCCGCCGATATCATCGCCTTCGCGATCCGCGACGTGCTGGCTGCCTCCGCGACCACGACGACCCCGAACTGACCCACCCGATCGACCCGGAAAGGACCTCCAGCATGACCGACCTCCAGACTCCCCTCCTGTGGCCCACCGCCGATGCCCTCCAGACCGCCGTGGAAACCTTCATGGACGACACCGGGTTTCCCGGTGCGGTCGTCCTCGTCGCGATGCCGGACCGGGAGACGTGGACTGGCGCCTTCGGGATCGCCGACCGCGAGGCGGGCACTCCCATGCGCACCGACATGCGCCTGCGCGTCGGCAGCGTGACCAAGACCTTCACCGCCACCGTCGTCCTCCAGCTCGTCGATGAGGGAAGGCTCTCGCTGGACGACACGTTGGCGGCGCTGCTGCCGGAGGCGGCAGACCTGCCCCACGCGGAGGCGATCACGCTGCGCCAGATCCTGAACATGCGCTCCAGCGTCTTCAATTACACCGAACACCCGGGGCTGTTCGGCACCGTTCCGGGCAACGAGGATCGCGTCTGGACCCTGGCGGAGCTGGTCGACATCGCCCGCCAGCACGACGCGTACTTCGAACCGGGTACCGACTTCCACTACTCCAATACGAACTACATCCTGCTGGAGATGATCGTCGAGCGGGCAACCGGCAACGCCTTCGGAGACGAGTTGGGGCGGCGGGTGCTCGATCCGCTCGGTCTCACCGCCACGACGCTGCCGACCGCGCCGGACATGCCGGAGCCGTTCGCCCACGGCTACGGCGGCGATCCGGCGCTGATGAATCCGGAGCGCGATCCGGAGGCGGAGGACATCGATCCGACCCCCGAATCGCAGACCGCCGACACCGCGCCGTCTGACGGAGCCTCGGAACCGGCCACCCCGGTGAAGATCGATCTTGCCGCGCTGCGGGACAGCACGCGCTTCCCGCCGTCGCTGGCGGCGGGGGCCGGGGCGATCGTCTCGACCGTGGACGATCTCGACCGCTGGATCGACGCCCTGCTGGACGGCTGGTCGCTGACGCCGGAGACGCAGGCCGCGCGCATGGCGATGGAGCCGACTCCGGCGAATGAGGCCGAATCCGCCGGCGGCTACGGGCTCGGCATCATGCGGCAGGAGGGAGTCACCGGCCACGGCGGCGGCATCCTTGGCTACACCTGCTATGCGGGCCGGCACGATGCGTCGGGCGCCAACGTCGTGATCCTCACGAATGGCGAGGGCAACGGCACGGAGGATGGATCGGTCGTCGGCCTGCTGCGCACCGTCGTTCGCCTGCTTCCGGGCGGGGATGACTCCAGCGCCGCCTGATCGCCATACGCCGCGGGGAGGCCAGCGATCCGCACCGCCTCCCCGCTCACTCGGGCAACCGGCCAGCCGCGACGAGGCGATCGTGCAAGGCATCCAGCGGAATCGCGTACCGCGTATGCCCCTGATAGCCGATGGTCGTCTCCGCCATGAAGAGGCTGTTCAACAATGCCTCCTCGACGGCCTCCTGCACGGCGATGAACAGGGGATCGAGCGCGCGATGCTGCAACGGCGCACCTTCCCCGACCGAGAAGGCGATGCCGTAGTCGCCGCTGCCATGGGTGTAGTCGGCCCCGACCCGCGCCATGCCGAAGACCGCCCGCCGCGCGATCCGTCCCAGCTGGCGGGCATCGACCGGCGCATCCGTGGCGACGACGATCATGCAGGAGTTGCCACGCTCGGTCGGAGGCGTTTCCGGCTCGGGGCGGGCGGCTTCGGCCAGTAGCTCGTCGGCGGGCATGGGAACGCCGAGCACCGAGAGCGTCCCCGAGAAGTTCGCCTGCACGAGCACCCCGAGCGTGAAGGTGGCGTCCCCGACCTCGACCGCTCGCGACGAGGTGCCGATTCCTGCCTTGAACCCGAGCGCCGTCGTGCCCGTTCCCGCCCCCACGCATCCTTCTTCGACAGCCCCACCTCGGGCCGTGCCAATCGCCTCCAGGACGTGCGCTTCGGTGAGCGGTCGGCTGCGGATGTCCGAGAGGTAGCCGTCGTTCGTCTCCCCGACGACTGGGTTGACCGACGTCATCGCCTCGTTGCCGGGCTGCGCGATCATGAACGAGACGAGTGCATCGGCGACGCGGAAGGCGGAGAGCGTACCGGTGAGCAGGAT
>JBQCJS010000080.1:0-3958 GCA_051952485.1 Thermomicrobiales bacterium
GTGCAGATCCAGTTCGTCCCCGCTTCTGACGCGGCCCAGGTATCCTCGCAGCAGGGTCTTCGTCGCCGCCGGGTCGAGGAAGACCTCGCCACGGCCGACGGTGCGGATCGCATCGAGCAGATCCGTATGCGCGCTCGCCTTGCGCACATACCCGGAGCCCCCGACCTCCAGCACCGGCAGCAGGTAGCGCTCCTCGGCGTGGACCGTCAGCACCAGCACGCGGGTCGGCACACCGAGCGCATTGATCTCCCGGATGGTCTCCAGCCCTCCGCCCGGCATCGAGAGATCCGCGACAACCACGTCCGGGATCAGGCGCCTGGTCTCGGCGATGGCGGTCGGGCCATCCGCCGCCTCACCCACGACCTGCATGTCCGGCTGCGCCTCCAGGAGCGCCCGGAGGCCCGCCCGCACGATGCCGTGATCGTCGGCGAGGAGAATGGTGATGCGATGCGTTGGTTGTGGCTGTGGTTGTGGGTGTGGCTGGGATTCACTCATGCGGTCGGTCCTTTCGGCGTGGAGACGGAATCGAGGGGGATCATGGCGCGAATGCGGGTGCCCCCGGCCTCTTCCACGCGCGAGATATGCAGCGTTCCGCCCACAAGCATGACACGTTCTTCCATGCCGAAGAGACCGAGCCCGAGGCCCCGGCGTTCATCGACGCTGCTGAGATCCTTCGAGAAGCCGATCCCGTCGTCCTGCACATCGAGCGTCACCGCGTTGTCACCGCGATCGATCGCGATGCTGACGTGCTGCGCGCGCGCATGCTTGGCGGCATTCGTCAGCGCCTCCTGGGCAACGCGGTACAGGACGAGCTCGACGGCAGGATCGAGGCGTTCCCGCAAGCCATTGGTCCGGAACTCCACGGGCGTGCCCATCTGCTCCGAGAACCGCTGGGCCAACCCTTCCAGGGCCTCGCGCAGGCCGAGGTCGTCCAGCGCAGGCGGCCGCAGTTCCAGGGCGAGCCGGCGCACCCCCTCGATCGCTTCCACCGTCATCTGCTCGAGCTGGCCGACCTGGCCGGCGATCGCATCGCCCGGCGCCGATTTCATCCCGGCAATGCTCAGCAACTGGGCGAAGAGGATCTGCGCGGTGTCATCGTGCAGCTCACGGGCGATGCGCTTGCGCTCGTCCTCCTGCGCGCCGATCACCTGCACGGCCAGCCGTCGCAACTGCTCCTGGTCCTGCTGAAGCCGTCCCAGGGTATCGTTGAAGGTCTCCGCGAGGCGGGCAAGCTGAGGATCGCCGAAGGTGATCGGCTCGGCGCGCGCCGAGAGGTCCCCGCGCCGCACGGACTCCGCCACCCGTTCCAGGCTGTCGATCGGCTGGAAGGCCGCCCGCAACACCACCACGTTGACGACCGCGCTGAGGGCGAATCCCGCCGCGACGAACACGAGGATCAGCCACGGGTTCGGCGAATGGTCGGGACTCGTCACCACGCGCGCGGTGGCATAGGTGCCGGCCACCGCCCCGACGAGCACGATCATCATGTTGGCGACCAGCACCTTGTAGAAGATGGGCACCGACAGCAATCGGGCGGACAAGGTCGGGGCGCGTTCGGCTGAACGGGGAGATTGCATGAGGTTTGCTACACTTTGGCTCATTCGAAGCATGGAAGGAGTACGGTACCGTGGCAGCTGCATCATCGTTCGACATCGTCTCGAAATTCGACCGGCAGGAACTCCGCAATGCGGTCGACCAGGCCAGTCGCGAGGTGAGCCAGCGATACGATCTCAAGGATACAAAGACGGAGATCGTCCTGACAGACAAGGACATCACGATCAACACGGAGAGCGAGTACAGCCTCGATGCCGTGAAGGACATCCTCGAATCGAAGCTCATCAGCAGGAAGCTCTCGCTGAAGATCCTCGACTACAAGGACCCGGAGAACGCCTCCGGCGGCCGGCAGCGCCAGCTGATCCTGCTCAAGGAAGGGATCGCCGACGAGACGGTCAAGAAGATCGTGAAGCGCATCCGCGACGAGTTCAAGAAGGTGACCCCGCAGATCCAGGGCGACGCCATCCGCGTCCAGGCCAAGAGCCGGGACGACCTCCAGGCGGTCATCACGGCCCTTCGCTCCGAGGATTATCCGGTGGCGCTCCAGTTCGAGAACTATCGCTAGCAGACATTCCGTTCTCCCGCAGCGCCCGCCTGTGCTTGCTCACAGGCGGGCGTCGTCATTCCTTGCCGCGAACGAGGCGCCACCCATCCCGGACCCGGGCGAACGGCCACGCCGCCGCCCGCCGCTTCCGGCTTCGCTTGCGCTCCGGCAACACGGATGCCACACGTTCCAGGATCTCGCTCTCCAGCGGCGACCCCGGCGGGAAGACCTGGATCGGGCCGGCAGGCCGCTCCGGCCAGACCCGCTGGAACATCGCCCACTGGTCCAGGTGTTCGCGAATACCGGTTTCCAGCGCCCGGGCCACGTGCAGGATGCCCCGGTCGATATCCGCGTCGATGTCGCGGGTCTTCTCGACCGCGAACGGGTCGAGGATATGGATGCGATGGCGCGATCCTGCCCGCTCGCTGATGATCGGAACCACCGTCGCGCCGGTGTCACGCGCGATGCGCACCGCACCCGGCGGCAACGTGGTCCGCTTGCCGAAGAACTCCACGGGGCGCCCGTTCTGGAAGAAATCCCGATCCGTGACGAAAACCGCGACTTCATTCCGCTTCAGCGCCCGGTAGGTGTGGCGCACGCCGGCGGGAGTGGGTTCCACCATGCGGCTGCCGCTCGCACTCCGCAGCCAGGTCACGCCGTCGAAGATGAAGCGCGACGTGGTGCGACCGGTGACGATCGTGAGGGGATAGCCCCGATGCCCGATCGCCTGGCCGACGAAGTCGAAGCAGCCCACATGGCAGGTGATGAGGATGACGCCGTTCCCCTGCTCCCGGGCCCGATCGATGATCGACCACGAACCCGTCGCGATCGAGAGGTGCCGGGCGAAGTAGGACGCCTTCCAGCGCGGCATGGTGAGGAGGTCGGCGAAGTTGCGCCCGCTCGTCCGGAAGATGGAGCGGGTGAGCCGCTTCACCTCGCGGTCGTCGTCGGCGACACCGAGCACCTGCCGCACATTCGCCTCGACGTTCGCGCGATAGGTCGGCGAGAAGCGATAGAACGCGAGACCAACCAGGTCCGCGAACCGCATCCGGAGGGGCAGCGGCACGATCCATGTCAGGAACGACAGCACCCGCGCGAATGCGATGCTCAGGTGGTACCGGAATTCATGGCGCTCTTCCTGGCGGAAGGCGGGCTGCTTGCGGGAACCGCCATTCGCGTCAGCCACGAGCCACCAACCTCTGGGACACCGTCGAATGCACCAGGGATGGGCCGGGCACGCCGTCCAGCCGGCACCTCATCACGATGCCGGCTTCCCTTCCTCGTATTCGCGGAGGAAGGCGAACGAATCGAAGATGACGGGCAGGGCCCGCACCACCGTCAGCACGACGGCCGCCCAGACCAGGAACCAGCCGATCCAGTGCACCCCGGACCAGGAATAGAGCGTGCCGAGGATGGTGCCATCGGTATCCAGCCGGCGTTCCCCCGCGAGCCCGGTGAGGAAGACGAATCCGGCTGCCTTCGCCCACCCGTAGAAACCACGCATGAATCGTCCGGCGGTCAGCCACGTGGTGAAGGCCGAGCGCATCATGTTCGAAGAGCCGAAGGCCGTCATGCCGTGGCTGTACGAGATGGACCGGATGCCATCCACCACGAAACCACGCGTCACCACGAGCAACGGGACCCAGACCGGGACGAGTCCCAGGTCCGAGAAGACGATCCATAGCGCGCATTCGACGATCCGGTCACCCGTGATGTCGTAGATCGCGCCGAATGTGGATGTCTCGTTGCGCTTGCGAGCGACCCACCCGTCGATCCCGTCACTCGCGAAGACGACGATGATCAGCAGCATGCACGCCTCGATCACCGGCACCGGGCCGACGTAGATCAGCCAGATGACGA
>JBQCJS010000081.1:0-4264 GCA_051952485.1 Thermomicrobiales bacterium
GCATGAGGGTGAGGTACGGAGCGAGGAACGCCCATTCCTCATCAGCAACGTCGGAGTCGTACGGGTGGCGGGTGATGGTGTCCATCCCGCAAGCATACGCCTCCCCCAAAGTGCATAACAGCCTCTAATGATATCCCCGCCTTCCGAGACAAGCTGCGACAAGATTGGCGGCCCGACCAGAATGGAAGTCCGGTGCCCTGCGTGCGTCCGCATCGGTCTGAAGCGTGGCCGGTACGCGACCCCAGACCCCCTGATGCTGCCACCGCCGAAAGCGGGAGGAGACTGATTTCCACGGGCCATACCGCTCAGGGAGGTCACGCCACGGGGCACCGGTCTTCATACGCCAGACGATGGCGTTGATGATGGTCCGGTGGTCCGTGGCCGTACGACCGGTGCTGGCGCGCTGGGGCGGCAAGAGGGGAGCAAGGCTGCCCCATTGGTCGTCGGTAAGCTCATGACGATGCTTCTTGCCTCAAGCTGAAAACACGCTCTATGCGGCGAACTCTTCCTCTGCCAGCGCCTCCGCCCGTTCGCGGATGAGTTGCACGGCGTCTCCGTCTGATGCGGAGGATAGCCAAGCCGCCGGAGAACCCGACTGACGGCCACCCGCAGTCGCGCCCGGACCTGCTCCCGCTTCCGCCAGTCGATGGTCGCGTTGTTGCGGACGGTCTGTGCGACCTCGCGGGCGATCGCCCCAGCCAATCGGCCCGATTCGCCCCTCGTGGTTCCGACGCTGACGCACCTCATGGACTGGGGGCCATTCGAAGCCCCGCCCGTAGTCCATCTTGACGCCGGCTACGATTCTGCGAAAACCCGTGAGCGGCTTGCGCATCTCGGGGTCACGGGCAGGATTGCGCGACGGGGGAGGCCCGCTCCCGTTCGGGTGTCTGCGCGGTGGCCGGTTGAGCGGACCCATGCCTGGTTCAATGCGGCCAAGAAGCTGGTGTGGTGCACGGACCGACGGACAAGAGTCGTCCATTTCTGGATGTGCTTGGTGGCGGTCGTCATCATCACCCGCTGCCTCATCCATCAGGGGTGGATCCGGTATCGCTGGGATACTCGTCCCCCACGACTACCTTGATCGACGACCTATTGGCGCAACCCCTTAGCCGCGGTGACCGCGGGCTGGACTTGACTGACCGGAGCCACAACCGAGCTGACTCGACAAGCCCGAATAGCAGATACTTGGAAGATACACAAAGTGCGCTGGCAGCCCGGATTGAAGGAAAGCGTCGGGGTTAGATGCAATTGCCAGCATCTACGGATTGCTGTGGCTTGATCTCCGAAGAAATTACTCGTCCGTGGATGCCAACATCTGCTCGATCGTTGCGTTCTCAAGACGTACCATCACCTGCACGAATTCCTCGCCGTCGTCCGTATCGGCACGTTCGATCGCGTTCAGGTACGCCAGGCGATCGCTGGGGTAGATCGGAATTGCTGGGAACCCCCCACGGCGCAGCAGCAGGTCTATCAGGATGCGGGCGGTGCGTCCATTCCCATCGACGAAGGGATGGATCTTCACGAAGTCGAGGTGCATGAGTGCGGCATGAACCACGGGATGCACGTCATCAGGGCGGTGGTTGATGTCGTCGATGAGCCGATCGATCAGATCCGGCACCTTCAGCGGATTCGGAAAGATCGTCTGTGAGCCGGCGACCCGCACCGCGCCACGGCGGAAGAAACCAGCCTCATGGTGGTTGGTGCTGTAGAGGACTCGCCGGTGCAGTTCGAGCAGATCCCTGGCTTCGATTGAAGGCCTGGACTCCAGCACGTCCGTTGCGTAATCCCAGGCGATGGCATGATCGCGCGCTTCGAGATGCTCCTGCAGCGACTTGTCCGGGATGATCGCATCATCCTCGATGACCAGGCGGGTTTCGATGCTGCTGAGGGTGCTCCCCTCGATCGCGTTCGAGGTGTACGTCAGTTCGGTGCGCAACCACTCGCGGTACTGGGCGATGTGCGCCTCGGGTCCATTGGGGAATCGTTCTCGCAAACGGGCGCGACCAGCGTCGAGCGTCGCGATTCCTGACTCCATGGCGGCTTCTGATCGCCGTGCCCGTTCCGGGTTCTTGTCTGGGTTCATAGTGGGCACCATCATAGCATCGCCATTCGAAGTTCCTTCCTCTGCCGCAGAGGCGTTCCGACGCGGCCGCGCTGTCATCCCTAAGGTTCCCCTCTATCCCTAAGTTCCTCGGTTTCACTCGATTCCCTGGGGACGCCCGATCTGAGCACGACTCTGCGCTTCAGAAGCGCTGTCCGGATCGTGCCGTGCGCATACCCAATGTGCGCCGCAACCCCGTGATCGTGAGTCCGTTCTCGTCAAGCTGCACGGCTTGCGCTGCTTCCTCTGCCGTGATGGCATGGCCGCGAACGGAGACGCCCTCAGCCCGCAACAGGTCACGGCACCCACTCTCCGAGATGCCGAATTCACGGCTGAGCGCGGGTGTTTTCTCTCCCCCCCGTGTAGCGGGTGACCATCTCCTCGATCATCTGTGAACTGAGGCGCCGGCGGAGGTTTCTTGGTCTTGGCCCCTGTGCCTGCATAGCAGGCGATTCGGTCGGTACCTGCTGCGACAGCTCGGCGAGCTTTGCCACTTCACCGGGCATCAGCGACGGCAGGTAGAAATTGGTCGAGTGGCGGTCTATGGGCTGCTCTAGACGGATACCAGGATGGCCTTACTCGAACACGTCATTGCCACGTACTTGAACGGACCGAAGCACTCAGAGCCACCGGTTGGGGTGTCCGTTCCGATGGGACTAGTTCCCATCTGGACGGAGAAGTTTAGGCGCGATCTGCTTTCCGGGGACGAGTTCACGTCAGCTCCGATTTCCTCCGGATGCAGCTGGACGGATGTGGCATTCAGGTTTGATTCAGGATGCGCCACCACCATAGGTCACGGTTTCTTGAGGATTGGACGATCAGGAAGGAGCGTCTCCACCTCCGTCTCTGGCGTACTGGCTGGCCTCGCAACTGGCTTGTTTGACGATGGCTATGCGGTTTCCTGCTCCTGGGCGTTGCAGGTGGGTTCTTGGCGTCGTCGATTGCCTGCCGGTAACGTGTCCACGCCTGTCCGGTGCCGGCAGTGATCTCCGTCACGCGACGTGCGAATCGCTCGCATCCAAACTCCAAATGGACTGGAAGCGCGCGCCGTTCGCCGTCTTCAGTGAGGATTTCTACGCCAACGGCGAACGGAAGTTCACGATCGGCCCTTGCGATGTCGTCGCGCCGAGCAAGCAGGAACAGATCGATATGGCGATTCAGGTCGAGTTCCTCATCACGGAAGGGGGCGTGTCGCAGTTCATGTACGACTCGAAGGACTCTTGGAATACGCTCGACGCCCATGCCCCATGACGCCGCTCTCGCCCGCCTCATTTGCCCTGGCACATTCCAAATGATTGTGCGGTGATCTACCCAGCCACGATCTCCACCGAGGCGAGCGATGCCCACCATAGCGAGGGGCGCTGCATCCTGAGGGTAGAGCAGCGGCTTTCGCCTTGGTGGGCATCGCTCGGTTATTGCGGCAGGACGTTCCCGCAGTGTGCGCCATCGTTGTCGCAGCCGCCTCTCGGCCTATATTCACCGGCCCGAACGCTCGCAAGCCAGATACACCAGCGCCGCGCTGGCTGGAGGGTAGCATGGCGTTGGTGGTGTCTTTTTGGTGCCGAGCGAGAGATCACCTCGGCATCCGATCATCTCATCCAATGCAGGTTCAGGCCGGAACGGCGAGAGCCGGTGCCACTGTGGGGGAAGGCACCGGCTCTCGGGAGGGGAGCCTCAAGTGGGAATTGCGAGGCCTCTGGCCATCATGCACGAGAAATGCCACGGAATGATAGGTCCTGACGGTAGGGACGCCGCTGCCCTGTGGGGGTGCAGCGGCGCCACGCATGTCGACCTGATCGACCCAGGCCGGCACGCCGTCAGCATACACAATACTTGCCTGGGAAGGACAGGGGGAGCCGGTGCACGCGGATGCATGAACCGGCTTGTGGGGGGCGGCATGCCGATCTAATAGTCCCGGATCAGCATACACGCCCGATTACAGGTGAGCAGCGTGGAGCACCACACGGCCACCCCGTTCCCGACCTCCAATGCTCTGCAGCCACGATGCCAGCAAAGCGATCCTCCCCAGCGGTCGGCGCCCTAGTATCCCTAACAGAACCCCAGCGGATGGCATGGGTCGTGCCGGGTGATGCGGCATGAGCAAGCCACTCCTTCCCGATGACCTCTGGATCCGGATCGAACCCCTGCTCCCCGTCGTGCCTC
>JBQCJS010000082.1:0-9296 GCA_051952485.1 Thermomicrobiales bacterium
TGGCGAAGGACGCGGATCGCGCGCAGGTACTCGTCCAGCACGATCCGCTCGTCAGGCGTGTGATCCAGCGACGAATCGCCAGGTCCATACGCCGCGATCGGACATTTCCAGACCGGCCCGACCACATTCATGTCCGAGGTGCCGAGCTTTACCTTGAACTTCGGGGCACCGCCCTGCTCGCGGATCGCGCGGAGGAAAGGCGGCACCAGCTTCGATTGCTTCGTCGTGCGATAGCCTTCCTGCAACCCTTCCATGCGAACCGTGGCTCCTCCTGCGGCAGCCAGCATCTCGATGGTGCTGAACAGGTCGGGCACATCGAGGTCGGCGGGCAAGCGGATGCCAATCGAGAGGCCCGCCGATTCGGTGAGGCCGTCACTGGCGGTGTTGAACGCCCGCAGCGAGAGGCCGATCTGGTCGAACGCGCCCTTGACGCCCTCGTTGCGCGCGGCGATGTCGGCCACGAGCGCGTTCCAGAAGGCGATCGCCGTCTCGCCGATGGATTCGCCCGGTCCCGCCGTGTGACGCATGTTCGCTTCGGCACGATAGAGCAGGGACATCGAACCCCGGTAGCCGAGGCAGAGGGCATCCCAGCTGCTCGGTTCGCCGATGATGCAGAAATCCGGCGCGTCCCACGTCGCGACCTCGGTGGCGCCGAGGGAATGAATTGCCTCTTCGCCCACCGCGCCAACGACGGTGATCTTCGCCTTCAGTTCGTCCGCTGCGGCGCTGGCGGCGGCAACGAAGGTGGCAAGCGGCCCTTTCGCATCGACCGCGCCACGCCCCCAGAGGACGCCATCTTCAATCCGGACCGGGATTTCCCCCGGAACGGTATCGATATGACCGAGCAGGACGATGTGCTTCTCCCCGGAACCGACCGTGCCGACGGCGTTTCCAGCCGGGCTTTCGAGGATCCGGAAGCCTCGCGCTGCCATCGCGCCGCGCAGGAAGGCGACAGCATGCGACTCCTGCCGGGAGAGGCTGGGAATGGAAACCAAGCCCTGCAGGAGCTGGATATCAGCCTGCTCCTGCGCGGAGTAGGCACTGAGGTCAGACGTCTGCTCAGGCGCTGAGGACAGCATGTCGCGCCTCCCGCTCCCAATGGGTGCTGATGAGGCGATCGGTCGATGCGTTGATCGGGTCGATGCGTCCGCCAGCCGACTGGCTGGAAAGTGCCGTGCGGGCAATCGCCTGCGCGATCGTTTCGGACCCGAGCAACGTGGCTTGCCGGAACTCGGCGACGGGGTGGACATCCCAGACGACTGTCTTGCCCTTGACCCGGGCGATCTCGATGCCGGCGAGGCTTGCGCCAATTACGTGGGCGGCATCCTCCGCCAGGGTGATGGCGCTTGCGTCTGGCATGAACCCGTCGAAGGCGATCGCCTTGCCTCCGATGACGTGGATTGTCGCGCGGTCGGCGGCGGCTGGTGCGCCCTCCTGGATCAGGATGATCGCCTCAGCGTCGTTGCCGAGGACGACGCGATGCTCGATCACGGCATCGGCGGTATCGGCATCGTGCAGGGTGGTTCCGGAAACACCGGGTGTCAGCGGCATCAGGGTCGCAGGAAAGCCGATCCTTCGCGCGGCCTCGTTCCCGGATTCCTCCGAGAAGGCGATGAGCGAATTCGGGCGGGCGATCCCGGCAATGGCCAAGGCGCGGGCGACATCGAGTCGGTTGCGATCGGCGGCAAGACCGGCGTCGAGCACGGTGATGCCGCTCGCCCGCAGGATCGGCAGGCTGATGGCCGCGATGGTCCGGTTCTGGCAGCGATCGATGATGGCGGAAAGCGTTGAATCGATCACCACATCCTCGGGGGCATCCGCGGAACCACCGGTTACGACCTGACCGATGCCCAGCGTCGCCAGGTCGAGCGACGCCGGGCCGGGAGGCAGGGGCGTGCTGGGAGGAGGAACGGGCATCCCGGCCGCGCCGGCAACGCCGACCGCCGTGATGATCTGCTTCTCTTCAACCCGCACCCGGGCGCACAACACGCCTACTGCCTTCACGATGGCCTCCTCAATCCGTGATCCCATGCGGCTCGGGGTGTTCGTCCGAGTAGGACGTAACCCGTAGAGGCGATCATCGCCACTGCGGTCAGTGATCGCCCGGCGCTGCGATGGGAACCACGGGCGATCCTTGTGATCGCCCCTACCGGGGAAAGGTCCCTGGCGCGAGGCGCCAGAGACCGTCATTGGCGATTACTCGCCCCAGTCCTCGCCCTCTTCCGGCGCGAGCGCAAGCTCGAGCGGATCGGTGCCCACGACTTCGAGATCCGCGCCGCACTCACCGCACGGTACGATCTCACCCTTCTCCACGCCCTCGAGTTCCAGTTCCGCTCCACATTCCGGGCAGGTTGCCATGATCGTGATCCTCCTCAGATCGTTTGCGCTGTTCCCGGGGCACGTTTGCCCATCGGGGTGATACCGAATCGTCGTCGCACCTGACATGCACAGGCAACCGCCGCGTGTGTTACGCCTCGGTCGAATCCTGACGCTCGTCATGCAGCACCTGCAACAACACCGCCTTGTGGACGTGGAGCCGGTTCTCGGCCTGGTCGAAGATGATCGATTGCGGGCCATCCGCAACCGCCGCCTCGACTTCCTGTCCGCGGTGCAATGGCAGGCAGTGCATGAAGACCGCCTCCGGCTTGGCCGCTGCCATCACCTTTGTCGTCACCCGGTAGGGCGCCAGCGCCATCAGCTTGCCCGGGATCACCGTCTCGCCCATGCTCTCGTGGACGTCCGTGTAGACGGCGTCGGCGCCGTCCGCCGCTTCGAAGGGGTCATCCGTGAAGACGATGGTCGCGCCGGAAGCCGCCGCCAGCGCCTCCGCGTTCGCGATCACCGCCGGATCGGGCCGGAATCCTTCCGGTCCCGCGAACGCCACGCTCACCCCTGTCGCCGCGCAGGCGAGCAGGAGGGAGTGGGAGACATTGTTGCCATCGCCGAGGTAGGCGAACTTCAGTCCCTGCAACGTGCCGAAGCGCTCGCGCAGGGTCATCAGGTCGCTGAGGGCCTCGATCGGATGGTCGAAGCTGGTCAATCCGTTGAAGACGGGGACGTGCGCCCCCGCCGCGAACTCGTAGAGGTCCTGGTGGTCGGCGACGCGCGCGGCTACCGCATTGACATAGCGCGAGAACATCTCCGCCGTGTCGCGGATCGTCTCGCCGCGCTTCAGCTGGAGGTCCTGCGCGCCAAGGAAGATCGCCTGTCCCCCCAGCTGCTCCATCCCGGCCTGGAAGGCCGTGCGGGTGCGGGTGCTCGGGTGCTGGAAGATCATGCCCAGCGTCTTGCCGGCCAGCCACGGGTAGGCGATGCCGGCATCGCGCAATGCCTTCAGCCGGGCCGCCGTGTCGAGCACCGTCAGGATCTCGGCCGGGGAGAGGTCGGTGTCGGAGAGGATGCTGCGGCCCCGGAGGTTCGCATCGAAGGCGATCTCCGGCTCGACGAGGGTGATCTCCTCATCCTCCTCGATCCCTTGCAGCGACTGGGTTGTGTCCTGATCCTGGGTTCCGACCACTGTCTCTCCATCCGTCCGAGGCAGGCGCTTGGCCAAGCATGGCACCGCGTGCGTATGAATCGTGTTGGCGTTCCGGAGATCGCCGTTGGAAAACCGTTCGAATCCGCGCCCACGCCCTAGCAGAGCGTGGAGAGCAGCAGCGCCTTGTGCATGTGCAGCCGGTTCTCGGCCTGGTCGAAGATGATGGACTGCGTGCCATCGGCGACATCGGTCGCGACTTCCTCGTCGCGGTGCATGGGCAGGCAGTGCATGAAGACGGCGCCCGGCTTCGCGGTCGCCATGATGTCGGATGTCACCTTGAACGGGGCGAGCGCGACGGCGCGGCCGGCGGCATCCTCCTGGCCCATGCTGACATGGACATCGGTGTAGATGGCGTCGGCGTCCTTCGCCGCTGCGTAGGGATCGGTCGTGGCGACGATCTCGGCGCCGGTGTGCTTGCCGACCCACTGCGCGTGGCTGACCACGGACGGGTCCGGCTGGAGGGACGCCGGAGCGGCCACGGTGACGGAGACGCCCATCGCTGCGCCGGAAAGCATCAGGGAGTGGGCCATGTTGTTGCCATCGCCGAGGTAGGCCAGCGTGAGGCCCTTCAGTTCACCGAAGGCCTCCTTCAGGGTCAGCATGTCGGCGTAGGCCTGGAGCGGGTGGCAGCGGTCGGAGAGGCCGTTCATCACCGGGATGGAGGCCGACTCGGCGAGGGTGACGAGATCGCCGTGATCGGCGACCCGCGCGACAAGGGCATCGACGTAGCGGCTGAGGATCTGGGCGGTATCGCCGATCGACTCACCACGCTTCATCTGGAGGTCGTTCACGCCGAGGAAGATGGCCTGGCCGCCGAGCTGCGCCATGCCGGCCTCCAGCGAGACGCGCGTCCGGGTGCTGGGGTGCTGGAAGATGAGGCCGAGGGTCTTGCCGGAGAGGTAGGCATGCTGCTGGCCGGTGCGATAGGCCCGCTTGATCCGGGCGGCGGTGTCCAGCAACTCGTCCAGCTCATCCGGAGAGATGTCCGTATCGACCAGCACATGCCGGCCGCGCAGCCGCGTGCCGAGGCTGAACGCCGGCTGGTGCAGCGTGTGCGGGCCGCCGAGCACGACGGTGCGCTCCTGCGCGGAGGCGCCCGGAAGCTGCTGCACGCTGGGCACGGTGTGCAGGATGGTGGGCTGAATTGGCTCGATCGTGGTTGATTCGGCAACGGACGGCTGGTACACGCGGTGCTCCCTTCGATTGCGGCTCGCAACGGATTGCGGACGCCGGTCCGGCCTGGGGTGAAGCGAACTCCACCGGATGACTGGACCGAAGGGGCGAGAGGCGTCGGATCTCGCGGTACCACCCTTCTTGCCCGAGCCGAGCGCCAGCGTGATGGCTGACGGAGCCCGGGAATCTCTCGGCTGTTCTGACCATGGGAGCCACCCATCCGGACCTACTTGCGCGCGACGCCTGCTGCTTGCGTCGTGGCTTTCTTCGGCCGGCCGCTCGAGGGCGCGTTCGGAGGCTGTCCACCAGTCCCGGGCTTGCACCATCCCCGGGTCGCTTCGGTGGGAGAACCTCGTACTCTTCCCTGTCAACGCGGATTGTCGAGAGGTGATCGGCGAGGAAGCCGATCGCATGAAGTCGCTGGTGTGGCTGTGGGGCGCTAACGGACGGCGACCGTCAGCGCGTCGTACGGAGGCGACGCGCCAAAGGCCGCCGCCGGGGAGAGCGGGAAAGCAGCTCCTGCTCCACTCCTGGGTGCTGGTGTTGGTCGATCAGGATCGCCACGTGTCCATCCACCGTACGCATGTGGCCGGAAGGCCACGACCACCGGCTTGCTCGAACGAGCCATGCCGTTTCGGGAAATGATGAGCGGGCGTCCTGGAGACACCCCACCCCGCATTCGTGATCCCTGTCACGAGTACAAGCGGACGATACCCGAGTTTGGGCGCGTGTGTCAAGCGGCTGGCGACCGTCTCGCGGATGAGACTCGCTCGCGATTGGGCGGCCACTCAGGCGAAGCGGGGCGGGGCGAGTGTGAACAGGTCGGCCAGCTCGGCGAGGATGCGGTCCAGTTCCGCGCGGTCGTCGGCATCGAGCGGGTTTCCGGCGTAATGCCGCAGGTAGTCGCTGGCGATCACACCGCGCCGCTTCAGCACGGCCTTGTACACGCCGGGATAGCGGCCCTCGTAGTTCAGCAGCGGCAGCAGCCGCTCGAACAGGCGGCGCGCGGTTGCCTCGTCTCCGGCCTCCAGCGCGTTCCAGACCTGCACATGCACGTCGGTCACTTCGCAGGCGGGCATTGTGCCGACAGCGCCGCGCCGGACCTCGTCGAAAAGGTAGCGCCCGGCGATCCCGCCGAGGATGCCCTGGAGTTTCGGGCCGGCTTCGGCGATCTCCACCGAGATGGCGTGGCCCGGCGGGATCGTCTCCTCCTTCACCCAGTCGACGTGGGGCAGGTCGCGGACCAGCGAGGCCACGAACGCGGGAGCGAGGCGCGTGCCATAGGGAGCATCGTGATTCTGGATCATGATCGGGATCGTGGATGCCTCGCCCAGGCGGCGGTAGTAGGTGTGGATCGCGGCCATCGAGGCTGCTGGCCCGGTCGGCGGCAGGGCGATGACGGCATCCGCGCCGATGGCGATCGCATGCTGCAGGAAGAGCAGGGATGTCTCCGCCGAGCCGGCCGAGATCCCGATCACGACCGGGATGCGGTGGTCGGTTGTCGTCACGATCGTCTCGGCCACCAGCAGGCGCTCCGCATCGCTGAGTGTCCACGCCTCCGAGGCGTTGACCGGCCCGACGATGCCGTGCGCCCCGGCCTCGACGCAGAACTCCACGAGCCGCGTCAGGCTCTCCAGGTCGAGCGTCCCGTCGTCCGTGAATGGGGTGGGTGGGATGGTGAAGACGCCGCGCCAACCGGTCATGCGAGCCTCCCGATGCTGTGATGAGACGATGTACTTGCCATTGGACGGCGACGCGCTGCTGGCGGCGGTGCGTTCGCAGGGCGAATCCGCCCGCCAGTGCGGCCACGACGCCCCCAGGCATCAGATGCGGCCAGGTCGCCCACACGCGCGTCCCGGACTCTCCCGTTGCGCATCGATATGTCTGAGATCTGAGGGTCCCACGATGGTGCAAGCATGCACGAGCGACGGACGATTGGCGAGTGATGAATTCCGCCGATCGGGTTGCGTCTCGCGTGATGGAATTCAGTTCAGCGCGGGAAGGGGAGCGGGCATCGATCGTTTGCCATAACTATGGGCCACCATCGCCACGCCCGCGATGCAGACCGCGATGGCGATGGCGATCGGGGTGACGCCGAAGATGTCCATCGCGATTCCGGCGATCAGGGTCGGCAGCAGGGAGCCGATGTTGCCGATCAGCCCCTGCGTGGCAATTACCTGGCCGCGCAAGGTGCCCGGCGTGCGGTGGAGCAGGATGGAACGCGCGGCGACGTTCACGATCGCCGAGGCGAACCCCGCCGGGATCGAGACGATCATCGCCATCGCCACCAGCGGCGGGATGCGGATGAGGTTCGTGATGTCGTCCAGCGGCAGGTTCAGGGTGTCATTCAGGAAGAGGTAGGTGGCGTTGATGAAGCCCAGCGCCGCCACGCACAGCGCGAAGACGAAAAGCCCCAGCGTCGCCGTGACCTGCTCGCCGATCGAGCGCCCGAGCATCGGGGCGACGCGGAGTCCCAGCACCAGCCCCAGTGCGGCCGGTGCGAAGACGAAGACGGTGTTCTCCTTCGAGGTGCCCAGCACGCGTTCCAGGTAGAACGGCAGGATCACGATCAGCGCGCTCATCCCGACGCTCACGAGCACGTCGTCAACTACCGCCTCGAATGTCGGGCGGTCACGCTGGATGAAGCGCCAGCCATCGCCGAGCGACGCCCGCAGCGAACGGGCCGGCCGCGCGACGACGGCGCCGATCCGCTCGCGCGCCGGGGGCAGGGTCGCCACCAGGGCGCCGGCGATCAGGAAGAGGGCGCCGCTGAAGGCGAAGACGAGGCGAGGGCCATCGATCTTGAGCAGGAGCGGCGCGGCGATCACGAGGCCGATCGCCTGCGAGATGGTGAGCGCGAGATTGAACATCGCCTGCGCCGACGTGTAGCGATCCGGTGGCACCGTCTCGGCCAGCATGGATGCCTCGGCGGGCGAGTAGAACTGGTGGATGATCCAGATCCCGAGGGTCGCCGCGAAGACCCCCGCCAGCGAGGCCTGGCTGCCGACGAGGAACAGCATGAACGCGAAGCGGAAGCCGTTCAGCGTGATCATCAGCGCCTTGCGCGAGATCGAGTCCGCCACCACCCCGGCAGCGAGGCCGAAGACGATGGACGGGATGTTCGAGCTGATCACGAAGAGCGAGTTGTAGAGCGACCGGTTCGAGAGATCGACCACCATGATGAGCAGGGCGTAGAGCAGGGCCCCCTGCGCCGTCTGCACCATCAGCCGGGAGAGCCACAGCGTCCGGAAGTCCCGATCGGCGAGGACCGACGGCTGGTCTGCAGGTTGGGCAGCCCGGGCAGGGCGCCGCACCAGCCGCCGGGTTGGCTCGGGGGCGATCTCCGGCAGGTCGGTCGTCTCCCCGGCGGCGAAGAGGCCGCCCAGGTGCCGGGTGTCGAGGTCGGGCGGGATTCTGGACACCGTGGCCTGCACGGTGGGCCGCCCGGTTGCCGGCCGTGTGGGTGGTCGGCGGGTCGGCTGGGTGGTCGGCGGGGCGCTGCGGCGGGCGGTCGCGGGCGCGGAGGCAGGTTGGGTTCGCGCCGTCCGCTCGTCCGTCATTGCCTGCCTCCTTCCCGGTGTATCGGCGATACCACCTGTCACGTGCATCGTCCGCGTCTTGCACGATCCTACCGAACGTTCACCCCCGATTGTCAACACTTCTCGGGCATCGCATTCGCAGGGCGCTGGCCAGGACGCTCAGTCGACGAAGGGCAGGATCGACTTCAGGCCGTCCTCGATTCCGTCCCGGATTTCCTGCCAGCCCGGCAGGATCTCCCGCAAGGCCACGAAGAGCAGGATATCCGCGATCAGCAGGATCGCGAAGATGGCGACGGGGCCGATCCAGCCGAGGGCATCCATGAAGCGCCCGAGGCCGAGGACGTTGAGGCTGAACAGCAGGAACATGACCCAGCCGATGCCCAGCAGCCACGATCCGAAGACGAGGCCATCCGGGTGGGCGGGTTGCTTCCAGATCAGGATGCCGACGATGCCGACGATCAGCAGTGCCCCGGTGAGGACGGCGATCGCGACGAGGCCCCACGAACGCTGGGCCCAGCGGGCGCGGGGGACGAGCTTGCTGGGCCGTCGCTGGTTCGGCCAGGCGCCTTCAACGGCGGTCTCGACCGCCTGGACGGTGAAGACGAGGGCGACGAACAGGAAGATGAGCAGCCACCAGAGCCGGGTGTCGAACGGTCCCAGCGGGATGCGGTCGAACCCGAGGTCGGCGAGTGGCGGGAAGGGCCAGGACGGCATAGGCAGGCAGTTCGCTCCCGGTCCGGCGCGGACTCCCACGGAGTCGGCACCGCGGCGATGGGGAATGGGACGCGGCGTTCACGACGCGGCATCCGGTTCGGGACGGACGATGCGGGCGCAGGCGGCACGGGCCAACCCGTGCGTCGCCAGCGGCAAGCATACCAGCGTGGCGAGGACCGGGACGTGGGGATGGAGAAGTGAGGATAGAGACGTGAGCAGTGAGAGGGGCGCAGCGTGAGCGGGTAGTCTGGCAGGGTGATAAAATAAACCATTTTGGGGGGGGCCAAAAAAAGGACCCACCCACAAAGGTATTTTTAAAACAGGGGGGGGTT
>JBQCJS010000083.1:0-2507 GCA_051952485.1 Thermomicrobiales bacterium
AGGCGGGCGATATTCGCGTGATGCCGCTGCACGATGATCGCGGACATCAGCACGATCGCGATCGCCCAGCTCCACGGCAGGTGTCCCGTTGCCGCCGTGATGACCGCCGCGATGCTCGCCAGCGCGACCGTCACGATCGAGCCGAGCGACACGTAGCGGGTCAGGACAACGACGACAATGATCACCGGGATCAGGAGCAGCAGCCAGGGAAAGAGGGCCACCCCTGCCCCGCCACCGGTCGCGACGCCCTTGCCACCGGTGAACCCGATGTAGGGCGACCAGCAGTGGCCGATGACCGCCGCGAGCGCCGCAAGCCCGATCGACCAGTCCGGCAGGCCAGCCACGCGCCCGATCACGACCGGCAGCACGCCCTTCAGCATGTCGAGCACCAGCACGGCGATCGAGAATTTCCTGCCGAGCACGCGGAGGGCGTTCGTCGCGCCGATCGACTTGCTGCCGTACTGGCGGACATCGACCCCGGCGAACGTCTTCCCCAACACGACGCCCCACGGGATCGCGCCCAGGGCGTAGGCTGCGACGACGAGGACGATGCCCCAGAGGGTACTCACGCTACGCCTCGTGCCGTCCGCGGAAGGAGATGCGAATGGGAGTGCCGGTGAACCCGAACTGCTCGCGGAGTTCGTTCTCCAGGTAGCGACGGTACCCGAAGTGAATCTGCTTCGGGTCGTTGCAGAAGATGATGAAGGTCGGCGGCGCCACATCGGCCTGCGTGGCGTAATAGAACTTCAGCCACTTTCCGGGCCGGGACGGGGGCTGGTGCTTGGCGACGGCCTCCTGGAGCATCTTGTTCAGGGAGGCGGTGCTGACACGCTTCTCCCGCTCCTCGATGATCGTGAGGGCCGTATCGAGCACCTGGCTGACGCGCTGGCCGAGCTTCGCGGAGATGAACACCACCGGCGCGTAGGGAATGAAATCGAGTTGCTCGGCGGCGCGGGCGCGATACTCGTCCATCGTCCCGGCGTCCTTCTCGACCAGGTCCCACTTGTTGACGACGACGACGAGCCCCTTCTTCTGCTCCTCGACGTAGCCCGCGATATGGAGATCCTGGGCCGTGAAGTCCTCCGTCGCATCGATGAGCAGGAGGACGACATCGGCGCGGTCGATCGCGCGCATGGAGCGCATGACGCTGAAGCGTTCGATCCCCTGTTCCACCCGTCCCCGACGCCGGATGCCGGCGGTGTCGATCAGGGTCAGCGGCTGGCCCTTCCATTCGATCTCGGTATCGAGGCTGTCGCGGGTCGTCCCGGCGACATCGCTGACGATCGCCCGCTCCTGCCCGAGGAGCGCGTTCAGGAGGCGGCTCTTGCCCACGTTTGGCCGTCCGACGATGGCGATGCGGGGACCTTCGGTCTCCTCTTCCGGCTCGGCGTCCGGCAGGTTCTCCACGATCTTGTCCAGAAGGTCGCCGGTGCCGTTGCCGTGATAGGCGGAGATGGCGATCGGCTCACCGAGGCCGAGTTCGTAGAACTCGAAGACCATGTCGCGGCGGGCGGCGCTATCGGCCTTGTTCGCGGCCAGGAGCGTCGGCTTGTCGGTGCGGCGCAGGAGGTCGGCGATCTCGGCGTCGCTCGCGGACGGTCCCGCTTTGGCATCGACGAGGAACACGATCACATCGGCTTCGGAGATGGCGCTATTGGCCTGGTCGCGCGTCTGGCGGGCGATGATCGTCTCCGCCTCGCTGGTGTCGGGAGGAAGCTCGTCGTCGTCCTGCATACCGCCCGTGTCGATGATGGTGAACTCGACGCCCAGCCAGTCAGCAGTGCCGTAGACGCGGTCGCGCGTGGTGCCCGGCTGATCCTGGACGATCGCCTGGCGCTCCCCGACGAGCCGGTTGAATAGGGTCGATTTCCCGACGTTCGGACGCCCGACAATGGCGACGATTGGCTTGCTCACGGACATCCCACCTAGTTGGCTGTCGCTCGCAACGCCCACGTCGGGGAAACGAGCGGAACAGGGTCGCATGCTTCGTCATTCGGCCCTTGCGGCCTTCAGGAAGAGAAGCGATGTGTGCGGAGTATACCAACGCAGCACGTCACGACGACGGAATGTCATCGCGGCGTGCTGCGGATGCGTGTGCGAGCTTACGATTCGGCGCTGACGACCTCGACGAAGCGGTCGATGCCGGCGCGGGAGTTCATCTCCGTCGCGCAGAGCAACAGGGCATTCTCGTACCCGGCGCTGAACTGGCCAAGGTCGAGGCCGCCGATGATGCCCGCTTCGAGCAAGGACGCGTTGACCTCGGCGGCGGGCCGGTCGGCGATGACGACGAACTCATTGAAGAACGCGGCATCGTAGGCGAGCCTGAACTTCCCAGTTGCCACCAGCTGGTTCGCCAGGTAGTGGGCGTGCTGATAGCTGGACCGCGCAACCTCACGGAAACCTTCCGGGCCGAGGCTGGACATGTAGACCGTCGCCGCCGTCGCCATGAGGCCCTGGTTCGTGCAGATGTTGCTGGTCGCCTTCTCGCGGCGGATGTGCTGCTCGCG
>JBQCJS010000084.1:0-6181 GCA_051952485.1 Thermomicrobiales bacterium
CAGGTGATGGCAGAGGTTGACCGTGTGCGAAAAGATGTTCACCAGCCAGTCGTACTGGCGGCGCTGGAGGTCGGTCGTCACGGCGTCCGGGTAGGTCGGGACGAGCGGCGGGAGGCTGCCCGGCGGGGGCGGCGGCACCCGGATGGGTTCCTCGATCCCGAAGAGCCAGTCGCCGCCGTTGCAGATCGCATCGACCATCACCAGCGCGCCGAGTTCGCCCGATGCCGTCACCTCGGCGATCAGCTCCTTCGCGCGTTCGACGCCATGGTCGTACCGCTTCATGAACCCGACCGCGTAGAGCACGCCGTTCGTCTCGGCGAGCGCGGCGAGTTCCTGCGCCTCGTCGAGACGCCCGACCATCGGCTTCTCCGTGATCACGGACTTGCCGGCGCTCAGGATCTGCCTGACCAGGGGATAGTTGTTCGGCCACTGCTGGATGCAGGTGACGGCATCGACCGCGTCGTCGGCCAGCAGCTCATCCAGCGAGGCGTAGACGCGCGGAATGGCGTAGCGAGCGGCGACGGCTTCGGCGAGGTTCGCCTGGAGGTCGGTGACGCCCGCGATAGCGCAACGCCCGGCGTCGCGGAGGCGGGCGTAGTTCGCGATGTGAGCCAGTTGCCCCATCATGCCCGCGCCGACGTGGGCGATGACGGGGCGGTTCGGGGCAACCTCGGCGGCGGGTGATGACATGCGATCGTCCTCGATCGGTGAAGGGGCAATGGGGTCGGAAGTCGTTCGTGCGGCAGCGTCCCACGCGCCGGACTCGCTGGCAAGGGGCGCGATCCGGGGCAGGTTCGTCCCGCCGGTCGCACCAGGCCGGCCAGCCGGATGGGGACGGATGTGAAATACTCCCCAGCGGACGCATTGCGGCATTCCGTTCGGGATGCCCCGCCTGAAGGATGGGCCATGCCCGCACCGAAGAAGTTCTTTCTGGTCCGGAACGATGAGGGAACGCCCGCCCGCCCGCGCGGCGCCGTCTCCGGGGCGGCGCACGCCGGTCCCGGTGGCCCGCAGCGCGTGGTCGCGATCCTCAATCCGATCAAGGCGGGCTACACCGAGGCGAAGGCCCACCTGATCGTCGAATGCACGGAAGCGGGCTGGCCGTTGCCGGTCTTCCTTGACACGACGATCGACGACCCCGGTCGCGGGCAGGCCCTGGCGGCGCTGGAACGGGGCGCGGACGTGGTCGTGGCCGGCGGGGGCGATGGCACCATGCGCGAGGTCGCCGAAGTGCTGGTCCAGCACGGGGCTGCCGCGTCGCCCCCGCTCGGGATCGTGCCCCTGGGGACCGGCAACCTGCTGGCGCGCAACCTCGGGATGCCCGTCTCCTCCCTCAGCGGGCCGATCCTCCGCAACGTGCGCACGGCGCTCTTCGGCATGGAGCGCCGCATCGACACCATCCGCATCGCGCTCGATGGCGGCGAACCGCACATCTCGCTCATCTTCTCCGGTGTCGGGTTCGACGCCGCCACGATCGGGGCGACGCGCGACGACCTGAAGAAGCGGCTGGGTCCGCTCGGGTGGCTCGCCTACGCGGAGGCCGGCCTGCGCCAGCTCCAGCACAGCCGCGCCCGCACCGCCGTCACCCTGACCTACGAGGGCGGGGAGCCCGCGGCCTACGACGTCGTCAGCGTGATGCTCGGCAACGGCAGCTCCATCCCGGCGGGGATCGAGTTCGTGCCGGGGGCGCTGCTGGACGATGGCCACCTCGACGTGATCGTGGTCACGCCCGCCAACTTCCATGAATGGATGCGCGTGGCGACCAAGATCGTGACCCGGCACAAGTGGGATGTCTCCCAGTTGCAGTACACCCGTTGCCGGACCGTCGAGATCCACGCGGAGACGCCGATCGAGACCGAGCTCGATGGCGATCCGCATGGGACGGCGACCCATATCGTGGCCGAGATCCTGCCTGCGTCCCTCACGGTGCGGACGCAGGCGTAGGTTCCCCCCCTTCTCCCCGACCTTCTGGCACCAGGCCCACGCGGGCCGGAGGCATGCGCGCATGGACCCCGATCCCACCCCGGCAGATATCCAGATCGAGCGGATCGAGGCCCTGCTCTCCGGGTTGACCCTGGCTGGCGACGAGCGCGAGATCGTGGCGATCCTGCGGGATGCCACCGTGGACGACTTCAACGAGATCCTCGCCCGGCTCGACCTCGAACGCCTCCTGGCGAAGGTCGACGACCACCTCTTCGGGTCCGACAACTTCACCGCGCTCATCCATCTCCTGACCGCCCGCGTGCCGGAGATGCACCTGGACGTGAAAGGGCGGGTCGTCAACGCCCTCCAGCTCGGGCGCACGAAGCGGGTGGAGGAAGAGCTGGTCCATGCCATCCTGCTCGACACGCATGGCGCCGATCTCAGCGACCTGAAGAATGCGATCGACCGGTCCGGCACGCACCACGACATGGAGAAGCTGGTCTTCAGCGATATCGACACACGCCCGTTACGTGACGACATCCTGGACCACATCGCGCGCGAGGCCGCCACGATCAGCCCGCGCACCTGGAAGGTGCTCTCCGATATCGACGATACCGTCTTCGCACGGCTGCACGACCATCGCTATCCGACGAAGACGGTCTATCCCGGGGTGCTCGCCTTCCTGGAGGAGCTCGATCGCGGACCGGGCATGGTGCCGGACGAGACCGGCGACCTCACCTTCGTCACGGCCCGGCCGACCGCGATCGGCGGGTTCATCGAGGGGCAGACGCGGCAGACGCTGATCCGTGCCGGCATTCCGCCCTCCACGATCCTGACCGGGAGCCTCTTCGCGCTCACCAGCCACGCCCGGATGGCGGGCCGCAAGCTGGAGATGTTCAGCCGCTATCGCCTGCTCTTCCCGGAATACGACTTCATCTTCATCGGTGACAACGGGCAGGGCGATGCCGAATTCGGGCAGCGGATGCTGGAGATGGCGCCGGACGAGGTGGCCGCGGTCTTCATCCACGATGTCACCGGCGCGGAGCATCGCGCCACCACGACGTGGGAGGAGAACGGCCTCATCTACTTCGACACGTACATCGGGGCGGCGATCGAGGCGTGGCGAAAGGGGCTCATCACCCGGGAGGGTGTCAATCGCGTGGCGGTGGAGACGGAGGCGGCGCTGGCGGCGATTCCGTTCCGCCAGGAGGAGGACCGGGTGAAGGTCCTCTCCGATCACGCGCTGGACCTGGAGCGGGTCTCCATGCTGCCGGACACGCGACCGGCGTAGGCTCGCCCGTCAGGTGGACGGGGATGTGGATGTGGACGCGGGAACGGCGTGCTCGACGAGGCGGGCATGGAGCACCGGGAGGAAGGCGTTCCACCCTGCCAGATGACCGGCGCGTTCGTGGGTTTCGCTGCGTGCCGTATCGTCGTCCGCATCGTTCCGGTACGGGCCGTGAATGACGACGATGGCGCTGTGGGCGCCGTCGTCGCTCGCCAGCGCCCGGACCATCACCACGCGGGCAGGGGTGTCCGGCTCATGGGTGAAGGCCCAGCTGAAGACGAGCTCGGTCGGGCGGGCGACGATCACGGCGCCTTCCATGGTGCGGCCGGCGCGGGCGTAATGGATCGCATAGCGGCCTCCGGGGACGAGGTCCACGACATGCTCATCGCCCATCCAGTGCCGGAGCCGGGCCGGATCGGTGAACCAGCGGAGCAGGTCCTCCGGCGGCAGGGGTGGGACCTCCATCCGCAGCTTCAGCCAGATCGGGCCGTCCATCTCCACCTGCACCGGATGATGGTCGGCGGGAGGGGTGCGAGTGGTGGGGTCGTGCGTCTGGCTCAAGGCGTCCTCCTGTCGTGGGTGTATCGCGCGCTGGCGAACGTGGGGGCGGGCGTCCGGCTTCCGAGTGTAGGCGCGATCCGTCGCGATGGCTTCTTCGCCCTTGCGATTGCCCTGACGCGGGTTCCCGGATAGACTGCCCGGCAGGATGCGCAAGGACACCAACCCTCCACTGCTTCCATCCGAGGACACCACCCCCGTCACCAACGACGCTGACCGGAACCCGGCTCTCGCCTCGCCCGCACCGACTCCCACCCCTTCGCCCGCCCCTGACGGCGACGATGTCGGGCGGGATGCCGTAGGCAGCGTGCTGCGCCGGCGCGGGCAGCAGCCGATCAGCTGGCGGCGCAATCTCTACGCCATCTTCGCCGCGCAACTGATGGCGATCATGGCCTTCAGCATGCGCAGCCCCTTCCTCCCCTTCTTCCTCTCCGATCTCGGGCTCCACACCCTCAGCCAGCAGCAACTCTGGTCCGGCATCGTCAATGCCGGCGGCGCCGCCGTGATGGCCGTGGCCGCGCCGATCTGGGGCAATCTCGCCGATCGCAAGGGGCGGCGGCCGATGTTGCTGCGCGCCCAGTTCGCCGCCTTCTGCACGATCGGGCTGATGGGTTTCGCGGTCGCTCCCTGGCAGATCCTCGGCCTGCGCATGGTCGAGGGCGCGCTCACGGGCACCGTGACGGCGGCGACCGCGCTGGTCGCGGCGACGGTGCCGAAGGAACGGCTCGGGTACGGCCTCGGGCTGATCCAGACCGCGATCTTCTCCGGCGCGGCGATCGGGCCACTGGTCGGCGGGGTGCTGGCCGACCAGATCGGGTTCCGGCCGACCTTCTGGGCGGCGTCGTGCATGATGCTGACCGGGGGACTGATCACCCTCTTCCTGGTGCGCGAGCAGTTCGTTCCCCACGTGAAGACCGAGGACGAGGCGCCGCCGGTCTCGGCGTGGAAGCTGCTCATGACGCCGCTCCTGCTCGGCATGACGCTGACGATGTTCATGATCCGCGGCGCGGAGGGCGCGGTGCAGCCGATCATGTCGCTCTATATCGAGCAGCTCTCCGGCATGGCTGCCAACGCCTCCACCCTGGCCGGCCTGGTGCTCGGCATCCTGGGCGTCACCAGCGCGATCTCCTCGATCTTCCTCGGGCGGCTGGGCGACAAGCGTGGCTATCGCACGATCCTCATGGTCTGCGCGCTGGGCGCGGGGCTGATCTACCTGCCGATGGCGGCGGCGCAGGCCTGGTGGCACATGTTCATCCTGCAGGCGATCTTCGGCGTCTTCGCGGGCGGCATGATTCCGTCCGCCAACGCGCTGGTCGCGCAGGGGACCCCGCCGGATCGCCGGGGCGTGGTCTACGGCATGATGGCGACGGCGACATCCATCGGGGGCGTGGTGGGGCCGCTGATGGGCTCGTTCATCGCGGCGGGGTTCGGGGCACGGATGACCTTCCTGCTGACCGGGGCGATGCTGCTGAGCCTGGTGGCGATCCTCTTCGTGACGCAGCGGCGGCACCATGCCGCGCCGGACCGGGAGATCGTCGATGCGGTGATCGGGGACTGAACGTGGGCGGAGCGGACGGGCAGGGCCGCGATCTTGCGCCAGCGGGGGCGTTGCGGGTCGTCGCAGTCCCGTTGTCACGTCGCCCCTGAAAGGACCTCATCGCATGGATACCGTCATCGACCCGGTCTGTGGCCGCACGATCACGCCCGAGACCGCGCATGCTTCCGCCATTGGCAACGATCGCGAGTACTGGTTCTGCTCGCAGGCATGCTTCGACCTGTTCATGGAATCGCCGGACGACTATGTCCGCGATGAGCTGGTCGATCCCGCCTTCCCGACCGAACGGCCGGACGAGTGGGACGAACGGCGGACCGAGCGGTTCGCCGATCCGGTCGATCGCTGAGACGCGGCAATCGCCGCGCATAGGGAGGATGTCATGGAATCCGGGACACGGTCGTTCGGGGTGCGCAAGGGCATGGAGGTGCTCGATGCGGATGGCCAGAAGCAGGGGGAGGTGAAGGATGCGCGTGGCGATCGTCTCGTCTCGCACAAGGGCTGGCTCTTCCCGGACGATCACGAGATTCCGGCCTCGGCCATCCGGGAGGTCGATGACCGCGCCGTATACCTCACCGTGACGAAGGACGCGATCCTTGCCGGGGAGCGCGATCCGGACGACATGCCGGGAACGCCGGTGCTGGAAGGCGTCTACGATCCGACGCTGGCGTTGTCCGGCGCCGACCAGATCGGGGAGACGGACACCTTCGCGGCGACCCTCACCGAGGACGACACGCGGCCTCGCGCCTCGGAGGCGGACATCGTGGAGGAAGTCGTCTCGCCGTCGCCGGTCCTGCCCCTGCAGCCGGACGAGGCTGGTCGCCGTTCCGATGAGGCGACGGTCTACCTGATCGAGTGAT
>JBQCJS010000085.1:0-5355 GCA_051952485.1 Thermomicrobiales bacterium
GTCAGATACAACATTGTTGTAGGGGGTATTGTGTGTTAATATTTTTTTTTTTTTTTGTTTTTTTTTATTTATAATTATAAATTTCCCACTTCTCTTGCCTCACTTCTCGATAATGGCGATGCGCTTGAAGCGCTTCTTCCCGGCGCGGAGGATCACCGCGTCCCGGCCAGCCAGCACCTCCGCCAGCGGCACATCGACATCCTCGACCTTCACGTCATCGACCGAGAGACCGCCCTGCGTCGCCAGGCGGCGCGCCTCGCCACGCCCCTTCGCCAGGTCGGCGCGGACGAAGGCATCGGCCAGCGTCAGGTCCGCGACCTCTCCCGAAGGGATCTCCGTCGTCGGCAGCGAGGCATCGTCGGCGGTGATCGCAGCGCCAGCGCCCGAGAAGAGCGCCCTGGCGGCATGCTCCGCCTGCTCGGCCGCCTCCACCCCGTGCGCCAGCGCCGTTGCCTCGAAGGCCAGCACCCGCTTCACCTCTCGCAACGCCTCGCCGGACACGGACGTCAGCTGGGAAATCTCCTCGTTCGGCAGGAAGGTGAAGCGGTTGAGATACGTCTCCACCATCGCGTCGTCCGTGTTCACCCAGTACTGGTAGTAGTCGTACGGGGAGAACTGCTCCGGGTCGAGCCAGACGCGGACACCCGTCCCCGTCTTCCCCATCTTCTCGCCGCTCGCCGTCGTCACCAGCGGGCTCACCAGCGCGAACGCCTTGCCCCCGTCGGCGCGACGGATCAGGTCGACGCCCCCGGTGATGTTCGCCCACTGGTCGGAGCCACCCATCTGCAACGTGCAGCCCGCCTCCCGGAAGAGATGCAGGAAGTCGTACGCCTGCACCAGCCGGTAGTTGAACTCGACGAAGTTCAGCCCGTTGCCACTCTCGATCCGCGTCTTGTACGTCTCCAGCGAGAGCATCTCGTTCACCGAGAAGTGCCGCCCGATGTCGCGCAGGAAGGGGATGTACTGGAGCTGGAGCAGCCAGTCGGCGTTGTTCACCAGCGTCGCGGCCGGGTTGCCGCCCGCGAATTGGTCGCCGGTGAAGTCGAGGTACTTGGCCAGCTGCCCGGTGATGGAGCGCAGGTTCGCCTCCAGGTCCTCCAGCCTGATGATCTCGCGGGAGACCGTCTTGCCGGTGGGGTCGCCGACCATCGCCGTGCCGCCGCCACCGAGGGCGATCGGGCGATGGCCCATGCGCTGCAAGGAGGCGAGCAGCATGATGCTGACCATGTGCCCGGCGTGGAGGGAAGGTCCGGTGGGATCGAAGCCGATGTAATAGGTGACCGTGCCGTCGTCGAAGGCCCGGCGCAGGCCCTCCTCGTCGGAGATGTCGTGGATGAACCCGCGCTGCCGCAGATAGTCGACCGGGTTGACGCCCTGCTGCCGCGCGAGCTCCGGCGCGCTCAGCCGGGTGGTGGTGGTCGTTCCAGGTCGATCAGCGGTCGCGAAGGTGGTATCCAGCGTCTCGGTCATGACTCCGTCCTGACGGTGATGGGGGAAACGAACGGGACCGCCGCTGTGCCGGGCGATCCGATACCTCCATTGTAGCGCCGACGCGACGGGCAGGGAGACCCCCGGACCGCACTCGCGCCGTCCGGGGGTCTCCGCGGTCTCATGACCCCAACGCGGCTACTGCCCGAGTGGCGCGACCACCCCTTCCTCGAGCAGATGCATCGGATCGAGGTCGTAGGCGAGGCCCGGTACGTAGAGGATCACGTAATCCGAGCCGGCTTCGAGGGCGGGGCGCAGGCGCTCGGCCAGGTCGTCCGGCGTGCCCACCCAGTGCCGGGAGGTGAAGTCCTCCCAGCTGAGGCCTCCCATCGACTCCCGCAGCGTCACGGTCGAGGCCACCGGATCGGCGCCCGGCGTGAGTGGATAGACGAAGACCTCGGTCGATTTCACGATCTCGTCGTAGTTCCGGCCCACCTTCTCGCAGTGCGCCTGCAACACCGACAGCTTGTGCCGGATGATCTCCGGGTCGCCGTTCCCGATGTTGCAGGCATCGGCATACTGGGCGACGAGCTTCAGCGTCACCTGCTCGCCCCCACCCCCGATCCACAGCGGCACCTTCCGCCCCGGCGCCGCACTCTTCGGCTCGTTGATCGGTTCGTCGATCGTGTAGTACGTCCCCGTGAACGTCGGCTTGTCCTGCGTCCACATCCGGTGGATGATCTGCACGCCCTCCTTGAACGCCGCCATCCGTTCCTTCGTCTCCGGGAACCCGTACCCGTACGCCCGCCACTCGTGCTCGTACCAGCCCGCCCCGTACCCGGCATAGAGCCGCCCGTGACTGGCGACATCGACCGTGGAGGCGATCTTGGCGAAGAGCGCCGGGTTGCGGTAGCCGTTGCAGTTGACCATCTGGCCGATGTGGACACGCTCGGTGTCGCGGGCCAGCGTCGCCGAGCTGGTCCAGGACTCGAAGACGGTGTTCATGGTGGGTTCGGGCACGGTGTGGAAGTGGTCGTAGACCCAGATGGAGTCCCAGGTGCCGGCATCCGCGGCCTTCGCGACCCGGGTCATCGCCTCGAACTGCTCCACCGGGTCCGCGATCCCCGTCAGGTCCATCTTCCATCCTTGCGGAACGAAAATGCCGAATCGTGCTGCCATCTGTCACGCTCCTCTTCGCGTAGCGCCCCGGGTCCGGACCGAGGGCGCGCGTTCGATGCAGTTTCCCATCCTCGCGCCCGGCAGGCTGCGCTGCCGGAAACATCCGGCGCGCCGGCACGATCGCCGCCCGATCGCTGCCCCGCCCCGCCAGGTAGAGAACACCTCAACTATCGTGCCGCCCTCCAACGTGGGCAAGACCGGCCCCAATCATCCCTTCCCATCAGGTCCCATCGGAGCGGGGACGGCGCATCGGGCCGCGGATGACGGCAGGCGACATGCGCTGAAACGCGGCATCATACACAGGACGATCGCCCTGTCCGCCGCCCCCAGCCCCCGTCCGATCCAGGAAGGTGCCCACCATGCCCTCATCCTCCGCAGCCACCCCGGCATCGCCCCCTGCCATCGCCTGGCTCGACTCGTGGGACGACGCCATCGCCGCATCGCGCCGCACGAAGCGTCCGATCCTCGTGGACGTCTACCAGGATGACTGCTTCGGCTGCGACAAGCTGGTGGAGGTCACCTTCGCCGACCCGCGCGTCGCCGAGGCGATCGCGAATCGCTTCGTGCCGGTGACGCTCCACCTGATGAAGGATCGCGCGATCACCCGCGAATGGCAGGTCTTCTGGACCCCGACCGTCCTCTTCGGCGACCGTAGCGGCAAGATCCGCTACACCTCACCGAACTTCCTACCGCCGGACGATTTCCTCGACCTGCTGGACATCGGTGAGGCGCTCGTCGCGATGCGCTGGCAGGGCTACGACGACGCGATCACCCTGCTGGAGGGGCTGCAACGCCGCTCCCCGGAGGGAGCGTTGACGGCGGAGGCCACCTACTGGCGCGGGATCGCGTCCTACTTCAAGGCGGGCAAGAGCTCCCGTGCCGCGCACGCCGTCTGGGATGCCGACCTGCTGCCCCGCTTCCCGGATTCCATCTGGGCGAAACGCATCCCCTAGGAACGGCGAGATCAATCCTGCCCGTCGTTCACCAGGGCGACGATCCATTCCGCATGCTCGGGATAGTGCTCCCAGGTGTTGCCGGCGATCTTGTCGCGCAGCGTCGGGGGATTGTCCGGGTCGCCACTGTCATCCGGGCGGATCGGCGCATCGAGCTGGTCCGGATCGAGGCCGCCGATGGTCGTCACCAGCTCGGTATGCGTCGCCCGGAGCCCGGTCCGCACGTCCTCCAGCTCCCGCTCCCGGTTCAGGTCGAAGATGACCGCGTTGATCGCGTCCACATCGCCGTCGATCCATGTCTCCTCGTCCACGCCGAGCCCGGCATGGAACGGGAAGCCGTTGATCATGAAGATCACGCCGCGCTCCCACGCTCCGAGGTGCGCGATGTGATCCTGGGCCCGCCACCCCCCGGCGTCGGTGGGACCGGTCAGCGCCGCATCCGGGAGCGCATCCACGGTTTCCTGGAACGCCCGCCACGATGTCTCGATCTGGTCCAGAAGGGCGCGCACATCGGTTCGATCCTCAGCCATGCCGGGGTCTCCTTCACTGGGACGGTCGGTCGTGCCCGCTACCAGCGCGAGTGACGTGCCACCGCGCCATCAGGCGTTGGAGGACGCGCCAGCGGTCACGGCGGCGGCGCCGAACCGATCCACGGTGCAGGCGATCTTGCTGATGGCGGCGATTACGCCCTCCATGTCGGTGGCGCTGCCGAGCAGGACGTGCTGCGGGATGAAGACGGCGTCATCACAGACGGCATCGGTCACCGGCAGGGCAAGCGATGCGAACCGGGTCGGCGCGTAGGCGGGATCGTAGCCGGTCGCCCGCGTATCGAACGCCTGGCCGGCGAAGAGCGGTTGCCGGTTCAGCGGCACCGGATACCCGGGACCGCAGGGAATGCCCTCCGCCTTCAACGCGCCGAGGAATGCCGAACGCGGCAGGCCATCGAACGCATCCGCATCGAAGCGGAAGCAGTAGAGGTGGTGACCGTGGATCCCGGTACGCGCATCGCGGCGCTGGGGCCGGATGCCGTCGATCCGCGCGAGCCCGGCGTCCAGGATGCGGCCGTTGGCATCACGTCGCCGTCGCTGCTCGTCGAAGCGGGTCATCTGGGCGACCAGCAATGCCGCCTGGAACTCGGTCATCCGGTAGTTCCCACCCAGCCGCACATGCTCGTACCAGCGTCCGTCGCGCACGCGCCCGCAGTTCCGGAAGGAGGTCACCAGCTCCGCCAGCGCGGGATCGCTGGTGATCACGATCCCGCCCTCCCCGCTGGTGAGGTTCTTCGATGCCTGCATCGAGAAGCTGCCGGCATCGCCCCAGGTTCCGACCGGACGGCCATCCCACACCGCACCGTGGGCATGGGCGGCATCCTCGATGATGCGCAGGCCGTGTCGACGCGCGATCGCACAGAGCCGGCCCAGCTCCGCCGGGTGCCCCGCGAGATGGACGGGGATGATCGCCCGGGTGCGCTCGGTGATGGCAGCTTCCACCGCGTCCGGATCGAGGCAGAGCGTGCCCGGGTCGATATCCACGAAGATGGGAAGGGCATTCACTTCGAGGACCGATGTCGCGGTGGCAAGGAAGGTGTAGGCCGGAACGATCACCTCGTCGCCGGAGCCGATGCCCATTGCCCGTAGGAGCAGGGTCAGGCTGACACTGCCGTTCATCACCGCGATGCCATGCGCGGCCTCGTGGATGGCCGAGAACGCCCGCTCGAAAGCCTGGACGAAGGGGCCGCCGCCGGGCTCCGACCACTCCCCACTCTCCAGGACCTCCAGCAGGTTCTTCCGCTCCT
>JBQCJS010000086.1:0-10907 GCA_051952485.1 Thermomicrobiales bacterium
TTCCGGGCCGTATCAGGCCCGGCTCGTCCGCATGGCGATGCCGACCTGCGGGAACATCGCATGCAGGCTGCCGACCAGTTCCGCCCCGGCGGCGTCGAGGCCGGCATCCGGCATCGCACCCAGCGCCTCCAGCAGGAAGATCGCGGTGGTCGTCCCGGGCACGATCCGCGTGCGGATGCCCTGCCGCCAGTTCCAGCGCCGGCAGGTGACGTGGGTGTCGTCGCGCCATATCACCTCGCCCGGAGCCGGATGGTCGATCACCGGCTCGCCGCTGTCCGTCGTGTCGAATGCTTCCTCGCCCGTCGCGATTGTCAGGCGTGGCGCCCCGGCATAGGCGAGGAAATCCTCGCCGCCGATCGGCAGCGCGTGGGCGATGGAGACCGCGTTGTAGGCGTCCGTGGCCGGGTCGATGCGGGGCAGGCCGCCGTCCACCCGCTTCAGCAGGGCCAGCACGCTCGGCATCGTGCGCTTCGGTTTCGCGCCGAATCCCTTGTACGCCTCCATCCAGGCCGCGACGTGCGGTTCGGAGGTCCAGTCGGCGACGCCCTTCGCGCGGACGGATTCCTCGGCGGCGCTCAGCCGCTCCTCCGCGACGGCCCGCGCCGATGCCGAGGTGAGGTCGAGGCCGCTGGCGAGGATCGTCAGCACCTTGTAGTCCGGCCACCGCGCGAAGATGGCGGGATCGACGGAGACGGTTTCGATGCGGGCCTGCAGGTCGGTCATGGTGGGAACTCCGGGAGTGTAGAGGGTGGTCGTCAGCGCGAATGCGGCAGGTGGACGGTCATCAGGAAGGTGCAGCCGTCCGGTCCGGCGGTGTAGGCGTGCGCCCGGTCGGCGGCGAAGGTCGCGGTCGCATCGGCGGGTACCTCGACGGTGCTTCCATCGACCGTCAGGGCGAGGGCGCCGGTCAGGACAGTGACCGTCTCCGCCGTCCCCGCTGGATGCGCATGGCCCTCGTAGCGTTCGCCGGGGGCGAGGGTCCAGCGCCAGACCTCGACGGCGGTGCGCCCCGGCACGGTGAGGAGGAGGGTGGCGGCGCTCCCGCCGGACCCCTGCCAGAGCGGGGTTCGCCCGGCGTGCGGCACGACGGTGACGACATCCTGCCGTTCGGGTTCGAGCAGGTCGGTCACGGTCAGGCCCAGCGCATCGGCGAGCCGGACGACGGTGCCGAGGGTGGGATTGGTGGTCCCGTTCTCGATCGCGACGATCGCGCCCTTGCTCACGCCGGAGGCGATGACGAGGTCGTCGATGCTCCAGTGGCGCTGGCTGCGGTGGGTGCGAATGGCCTGGGCGAGATGCGATGCGACGCGGTCCAGAACGGCCTCCGTTCGGTCGTTGGGAAATCCATCCCGGTCATTATACTGACCGGGACAGGTGGCCGCAAGGGATGATCGCAAGATCGCAGGGACCGGGGATCAGGCGAGCGCGGAATCGTCGTCGAGGCTGAGCCCGTACCAGTGAACGGCGGTGCCGGCAAAGACTGCCGCCTCGCTCGCCTCATCCAGCACCCCGAGATCGTCCAGCACGGTCCGCAGCGCCCCGATCACCTCGCGGTATTCGGCGGCCAGGAGGCAGACGGGCCAGTCCGACCCGTACATCAGGCGGTCCGGCCCGAAGATGTCCCATGCCGTCGCGACATAGGGCTTCAGGTCCTCCGGCGTCCACGCGGCGTGATCCGCCTCGGTCACCATGCCGGAGAGCTTGCAGGCGACGTGTTCCAGCGGCGCGAACTCGCGCAGGCGGCTCGCCCACGGCTCCAGCTCGCCGCTCGCGATCGGCGGTTTCGCGATGTGGTCGATCACCATCTTCAGGTGCGGGAAATCGCGGGCGACGGTGATCGCGCTTTCCATCTCGCGGGGGCGCAGGAGCAGGTCGTAGGTGAGGCCGGCATCGGCGAGCGCCTGCAACCCCTGCTGCACGGAATCCTGCAGCAGCCAGTCGGGACGTTCCTCGTTGTGGACGAGATGGCGGATACCGACGAGGTATTCGCCATGCGGGCTCGCCTTGAGGTCGGCGATCTGGGAGGCAACCTGCGGGCTGGCGAGATCGACCCAGCCGACGACGCCGACGATCTCCGGGGTCTCGGCGGCGAAGCGCAGGAAGTCGTGCGTCTCGTCGAGGGAGTGAATGGTCTGCACGAGCACGGCGGCATCGACGCCGGATTCGGCGAGAACCGCCTGCAGGTCGCGGGCGAGGAAGGGCCTGTCGATGGGGTCGAGGCCGCGCAGCCAGGTGTAGTCGTGGTCGGAGGCGGTGTCCCAGAGGTGGTGATGGCTGTCGATGACGAACGGCCTGGTGGTGCGGGGTGACTGGTCGGACACGGGCGCTCCTTCCGGGAGGATGGGAGGATTCTGGCTTCCTTCAGGGTATCGATTGTACCCGGCGGCCGGGTGCAGGGGAATCGCCGCCGGCTCCGGACCCCGTTGGGCTGCATGCGACAATCGGCGTGATGCGGGAGAGGGATTCGGAATGCATTGTGGTGGGGAACGGTCGAAGAACATGCCGAAGCAGCCGTTGGAGACCATGTCTCCCCGGCATTCGCTTGGTTCCCTGCGTGGCCCATCGAAGGGCAACACCACCTTGGTTCCGCCATCCATGATGCCCGCGCTGCGTGAGGACATCGCCGCCATCAATCGCGGCGAGGGCGTCAAGCAGGGCAATCGCTTCACCATCAACGGCCGGACCTACGTCCAGAAGGACGGCGGAACGTTCTATCCAGCCGACGGTCCTGGCTTCATCGGTCCGCTCGATCGCGGGACGCACAACGCGCTGATGGTGATGAAGGTACATGGCGGACTCACGGAAGCAGCACGATTCCGGTTGGCGAAAGAGGGCACGTTGGAGGAGCAGCTACAATTGGCGGAACATATCTGGCTTCTCCGCGAACGTGAGATGAGGCGATGATCTGGAATACGCTCTACCTGCTCCACGATGTCGATGATGCCACGATCACCGAGGCGATCGGACAGGGATTTGGCGTGCCAGCCGGGTCCATCATCGTGGAGGATTCCACGTCGCAGGCGGTGCTCCCGGAACAGGTCGTCCTCGTGCATCGAGACGACTATCGTGCACGGGAGCCGGAGACCGAGTTCCCGGTTGAACTGACGATCTCCGTGCCCTCCGGCATCCGGCTCGCGCCGCGACCGGACGTTGATCGACTGGCGATCATTGCCAGCACGCTCCGGGTCCCGTTCATGGCGTCGCTGGACGACGACGATCAGGACACCATGCGGTTCGTCATGCCGGACGGCGTTCCCGTGCCGCGGGAACTCGGCGACGTGGATGTGGTGCTGACGGCTGCGGACAGGGAATGCCTGGATCGCTATCGCCGGCCCGCACCGGCGCGAGCGGCCTGATCGCCCTCCTGGCCCATGTCGATCACGAACCGGTCGAGAAGCGCCATTCCGTCGTGGAGGTGAAGGTCTCGCCCGGCTTCAGCACCGTCGACGGGAAGGACGGCTGGTTCGGCGAATCCGGGAAATGCTGCGTCTCCAGCGCGAAGGCGTCCGTCTGCCGGTAGACCTTGCCGCTCGTCCCCGCGAACGTGCCATCCAGGAAGTTGCCCGAATAGAACTGCACGCCCGGTTCGGTGGAATGCACTTCCAGCACGCGCCCGGATGATGGGTCCTCCACCCGTGCGACGAGCGCCAGCGCGTCATCCCCCTCGGCGCGGTCCAGCACGAAGTTGTGGTCGTAGCCGCGCCCGATCACGATCTGGGGATCGCGGCCATCGCGCAGGTCCTGCCCGATCGCCTTCGGGGTCGTGAAGTCGAAGGGCGTGCCGGCCACCGGCGCGATCTCGCCGGTCGGGATCAGCGTCTCGTCCACCGGGGTGTAGTGCGAGGCGTTCATGTGCAGGACATGATCGGTGATCGCGCCGCTGCCCTCCCCCGCAAGGTTGAAGTAGGAGTGGTTGGAGAGGTTCACGACCGTCGCCTTGTCGGTGGTGGCCGTGTACGCGATGCGGAGGACGTTGTCCTTCGTCAGCGTGTAGGTGACGGCGTAGGCCAGGGCGCCGGGATAGCCCTCCTCGCCGTCCGGGCTGGTGCGGGAGAGCTCCAGGGCCGGCCCGTCATCGGCGGTAAAGGGGCGGGCGGCGTAGATCTGCTTGTCGAAGCCCGTGTCGCCACCGTGGAGGCTGTTCGGGTCGTTGTTGATCGGCAGGGTGTAGGTCTGGCCGTCGAGGGTGAAGGTGCCCTTCGCGATGCGGTTGGCATAGCGCCCGACGATGGCGCCGAAATAAGGGCTTTTTGCCACGTAGTCGTCGGCGTTGTCGAAGCCGAGGACGACGTTGGCGGGCTTGCCGTCGCGATCGGGCACGGTCAGCGACTGGATGATGGCGCCGTAGGTGAGGATGGTGACGGCCATCCCGTTGTCGTTGGTGAGGGTGTACTGCTCCCATTCCACGGGTGACGCTGCTCCTTTGGGGGTGGTGGTTCCGAAGGCGGATTGTGCGATTCCCGGAATGGTAGCGGCGGGGGACGCTGCTGGCGAGGCATCCGGTGACGCCCCGGGTGCCTGCCGGCCTCCCCGCGCGATGGCGGGCACGGCGAGGGCGGCGGGAACGCCCGCGAGACCGCGCAGGACGGTCCGGCGGGGGAGGGTGCGCGAGCGAGCGGTTGCGGTGGCGGCGTGGGACGCGGTTGCCGACATGGGACCCTGCTCCTTCCCGCGCTTCGCCGGGGACGGCCCGCGCGGCATGGCGATGCCCGATCCAGGTCGTGCGTGCGAGGGATGGGTGCATCGTGCCGGGGTTTGCTGCAGGGTCGGTGCCCCTGCAGGCGCCGACTGGCCACAAGGGGCTGGGTCACTACCTCGCCGGGGAATGGAAAAAGCTTGACATGACCTCTATACTTCGTCCTTAGGACGAAGTATAGAGGTCAGAAATGCAGCTATCGTCGGCAGATGCCATCTTGAGGGGGCTCGCGAACGAGGGGCGTCGCGTGCTCGTGCCGTGGCGGGCGGTGGTCATCCTGAGAAACGCGACGATGACGATTCCGGCAGGGAATCGGCGTTGGAGCCAGGTGCCGATCGACGAGCGGGATGTCGCCGCACCGATCCGGACCCTGCGGCGGCGGGGCGATCTTTCGGTATTGATGATTCGTCCAGCGGCATGGCAGGTCACGGCACCCTTTGCGCCGTCGACGCCTCCCCACCCCTACGAACTGCTGCTGGAATTGAACCCCTACGGCGCGATCAGCCATGCCAGCGCCCTCTCGTTCCATCACCTCTCGCTCGATATGCCGGAGGTGATCACCGCCATGACCCCGGCGACGGGAAAGGCCGATCTGCTCCCTGTTGGGACCGAAGAATCGGATTGGGAGGGCGTTCCACGACCGGCCGGCCATGCCGCGAGCCATGTCATGGCAACGCCGGTCATCTGGCGCAAGACACCGATCGAACAGGTCTTCGGGATCGGTACCTATCATCTCGGGAGCGTCACGATCTCCGTGACGACGCCGGAACGGACGCTCGTGGAGGGCCTTCGTGCTCCGGACTGGTGTGGCGGGATCGCGAATGTGCTTGCCTCCTGGGCGCGGGCGCGGTGGACGCTCGATGTGGATGCCGTTATTGCGACGACCGATCGCTTCGATACCGGTATCCTCCGGCAGCGGGTGGGCTACGTGCTGGAGGCGTTGGGGTTCGCGCATCCGGAGCTCGACCGATGGCGGCGCGGCGCGAAGCGCGGTGGCTCCAGCAAGCTGGTCGCAGCCGATCCGTTCGCGCCGGAGTTCAGCGAACGCTGGAGCCTGTCACTCAACGGCCCGACCCACTTGCTGGATGATCCTGCATGAGCGACGACAGGTACGACCTGCTGCCAGCCTTTGGCGATCTTGCCGGCTGGGCGGCGGCCCGGCAGATCTCCCTGGCCACGGCGCGGGTGCGATTCGCGCAGTGGGCGATCCTCGCATCGTTCGCCAGTGCGAGGCCGTTGCGAGACGGGATGGTCTTCAAGGGGGGGAATGCGCTCGACTTCGTCTGGAACCCCAATCGCAGCACGGTCGATCTCGACTTCAGCGTCGAGCGTCGTGTCATCGGCCATGCCGGACTTCGCCAGGCAATGGACGCCGCGCTGGAGGCGGGGCAGCGCCAGCATGGGGTCATCGCCAAGGTCCAGCGGTGGAATATCTATCCCCGGAACCCCGAGCAGGCAGCATTCAGCGCCGTGCAGGCGTCCATCGGGTATGCGTTGCCCGATCAGGCGACGGTGATTCGTCGCCTGGACGCGGGGCTTGCGAGCGCGCAGGTCATTCCGGTGGACATCGCGTTCGACGATCCGATCTGTGCGACGGCATCCCGGCCGCTGGCGCCCGGTGTTTCGATCACGGTCGCCACAGCCGAGGACATCGCCGCCGAGAAGCTGCGAGCGCTCCTTCAGCAGCCGATCCGGAACCGGTCCCGGCCGCAGGATGTGCTCGATCTGGCCGTCCTGATTCGTACCGCCACGCTTGACGTCGATGCGGTCGGACGTTTCCTGCTGGTGAAGGCCGGGGCGCGGGAGGTGCCGGTAAGCCGGGAAGCATTCGCCGATCCCGCGATCCGCGAACGCGCGTCCCGCGAATACCCCCGGCTTGCCGATCAGACGCGGCGCGCGTTCATCCCGTTCGACGAGGCCTTCGCGGAGGTCCTGGCCTTTGTGGCGAGGCTGCCGATCCCCTGACCGGGCTCAGTGTCGCCAGGAGTGCTCCGGTTCCCAGCCGAGCAGCCGCTTCGCCTTCCCGATCGCGAAGCCGCCCGTGAACCCCGGCAACGGCTGGCGCACCTCGATCTCCGGCCCCCACCTGGTCAGCGCCTCCTCCGTCGGGATGGTTAGCAGGGTGTCCGCCGCCACGATGTTGAACGGCTCGAACCCGAACGGCTCCGCCTCGATCGCCAGCCGGCAGGCCCGCGCCGCGTCCGCCAGGTGTACGTAGCCCCACAGGCCGCGCACGCCCACCGTCGAATCGTCGGCATCGGAGACCCCCGCTCGCTGCGCCAGCTCCTCCGGCCGCGCGATCCAGTGGAAGCGCAACGCCGCGATCGTCATCCCGTCCCGCCGCGCGAACATCGCCGCCGTCGTCTCGTCCACTTCCTTGGACAGCGCGTACGGGTCCTTCGCGACGATCGGGTGGTCCTCGTCCATCGGCACGTACCGGGCGTTGAAGGGCTCCTTCGCCCACGCCATCCCGTAGGCCGAGACGCTGGAGGCGATCGCCGCCCGCTTGATGCGCAGCAGCGATGCCGCCTGCAGGACCGCGAAGGTCGCCGTCGTGTTGTTGCCGAACACCACCTCGTCCGGATGGCTGTAGGGCGCCGGGATCGCGCCGAGGTGGATCACCGCATCGCACCCCTCCAGCGCCCCGGCGATGTGGCCGACGTGATCGAGGTGCATCTCGATGAAGCGGACCCCGGCCGGCAGGACGCCCGGCCCCGGGCGATGCCGGTCCGTGCCGCGCACCGTGTACCCCGCCGCCAGCAGCTCCTGCACGACCGCGCTTCCGAGGCGGCCTGCCGCGCCGGTCACCAGCACGGTCCTTCCGTTTCCTGTCCCCGTTGTCGTCGTCATTTCTCGTTCCGATCTCCGGCCCGCAGGCGGTTGGTAGTGGTGGCAAGGCAAGGACGCCGGTATCGCGCAGGGACGCCGTATCGCACGGTGGCAGCTGGCCGCCACGATGTCCACGAAACCTGCCGAAGGCGTTCACGGCATCTTCACATCCTCACCCAAGAATGAAAACAGGCCGCTACGCCGGATATCCGGCGCCGCGACCGGGATTGTCATCGTTCGTCCGGGCCAGTACAGAGGAGATTCCCGATGAGGAACCCATCCCCGTCACCATTCAGGATTTTCGGTATCGTCGCTGTCGCGATCGCGGGCTTCCTCCTGCTCGGCGCCATCTTCGGCGGCGGCTGGGGGCCGCGTCACGATGCGGGAAGCAGTGTCACCATCGTCAATCCCGGCAGCAGCGGAGGTACCGGGACGACCGTCCAGGGGCAGACGGTCCAGCCGGGGAGCGTCGTCGTGATCGACGGCGGGCGGCGCGGACCGGGATTCTTCCCCATCTTCCCGCTCGTCTTCTTCGGCCTGCTCGTCTTCGGGTTCGTCTTCGTGAGGCGGCGCTTCCACCGAGGCTGGGGTGGTCCGGGATTCGGGCCGGGTCCGTGGGGAGGTGGCGGTAGTCATGGAGGGTATGGCGGGCCGCCGCCGTACGCCGGCCAGGAGCCCACCGGCTCGTCCCAGCCTCCCGCCTGGTTCGATCGCTGGCACGAGCAGGCGCATCACCATCGCGGGTCTGCGTCCGCATCCGACCCTGCAACCCCGGCGGGCGAGCCGACCGGGTCCGCGCCGAAGCCAGAACCACCGGCTGCCCCGGCGGCGGACACGACCCCGACCCCGACCACGACTACCACTACAACTACAACCACCGCGCAGGCGGAGGCCGGGACCGAGCAGGCCTGACGATGCTCCCTTGCAGTCGTCGTCGATCTGCCCCACTCTTTCCCTGCCGGAACCCAGCCACCGCCATGCGCGCGGGCGCACGGTCCCGGTCCCGGCAATGATGCGTGGCAATCGACGACGATTCCTGGGGCGGTGCATGAACGATTCGCGTCTGCACATCGGCACGGCGCCGGTGAACTGGAACAACTTCGATCTCACGGACTGGCGCGATCCGGTCCCCTTCCCCCGCATCCTCGATGAGATGCGCCGCGCCGGATATACCGCGACCGAGTGGGACGCCAGCTTCGGCGACGATGTCGATACCCTGAACGCCCTGCGCGAGGAGCGCGGCATCGCGTTCATCGCCGCCTATCGCTGGATCGACTTCCAGGACCCCGATGCGTTCGACCGCGACAGCGTCGAGCTTGGTCCCGTCTTCCGCACGCTCACCGGCATCGGCGTCCGGCACCTGATCGTCGCCGACCGGATGCGGCCGGAGCGGATCGCCATCGCCGGGGCCGTCCCTGCCGATGGCTCGGCATCGCTCGCGCCGGGGCAGCTGGATGCGCTCGTGGCGAACCTCCACGCGCTTGCCCGCCGCGCCGCCGATGCCGGCCTCGCGCTTCACTATCACAATCATGTCGGGAGCTATATCGAGTCCCCGGCGGAAGTGGCGGCGCTGGCGGAACGGCTCGATCCGGAGCTGGTCGATCTCTGCTTCGACACCGGGCACTACGCCTTCGGTGGCGGCGATGCCCTCCGCTTCCTGCGCGACCAAAGCCCCCGGATCGGCATCCTCCACCTGAAGGATGTCGATCCCGCCGTCCTCGCCGAGGCGCGGGAGCACGGCTGGACGTTCCACGAGAGCCTGCGCCACTACATCTTCTGCCCGCTGGGGGAGGGATCGGCGGGGATCGACCAGGTCGTGGCGACGCTGGTGGAGCGCAGCTTCCCCGGCTGGGTGATCGTCGAGCAGGACACCTGCCGCGGTGACGCCACGGAGAACGCCCGCGCCAATCTCGACACGCTGCGCGGCCTCGTGACCGCGAACGGAGGGACCATCGCATGAGCGCACCTGCCGCAATCACCACCGGCCGATCCCTGGCGGACCTCTCCCGGGAGACGCGCAAGCTGATCCTGCAGACGGTCCACACGGCCGGCGCGGGGCATATCGGCGGCCCGCTCTCCGTCACCGATATCCTCGTCAACCTCTACGTCGACCGCCTGCGCGTCGATCCGGCCAATCCCTCCGCCCCCGACCGCGACCGCCTCATCCTGAGCAAGGGGCATTCGTCCATCGCCCTCTACGCGGTGCTGGCGTTGCGTGGCTTCTTCCCGGTGGAGGAGCTGGCGACCTTCGACGCCCTCGATTCGCGCCTGCAGGGGCACCCGGACATGAAGCTCCTGCCCGGCCTCGACATGTCCAGCGGCTCGCTCGGCCAGGGCCTTTCTCCGGGCATCGGCATGGCCCTCGGCGGTCGCCTCTCGGGTCGCGATTTCCGGACCTGGGTGATCCTCGGGGATGGGGAGATCCAGGAGGGGCAGGTGTGGGAGGCGGCGTTTGTCGCCAGCCGCTACAGGCTGAACACCCTCACCGCGATCATCGACTCCAACCGGCTGCCGCAGTTCGGCTGGCCCGATGCCTCCGGCCACACGCGGGACGTGCCGATCGACGACCCCGGCGGCAAGTTCGCGGCCTTCGGCTGGAACGTGCTCGAGACGGACGGGCACGACCACGCCGCGCTGGCGCGGGCCTTCGATGCCGCCGAGGCGTACACCGATGGCCCGACCGCGATCGTCGCGCACACGGTGAAGGGCAAGGGCGTTTCCTTCATGGAGGGTGATTTCATGTGGCACGCCACGCCGCCGAACGCCGACCAGCTCGCGCAGGCCATCGCCGAACTCGACGCTGCCGCAGCCACGGCCACGGCCACGGCTACCGGGAAGGAGGCCGCCCGATGAGCGCATCCACCACCGCATCCACCCGCCTCACCCTGACGCCGACCGTCACCGGCGGACCGTCGGTCGAACTCCGCGCTGCCTGGGGGGAGCAGCTCGTCTCCCTCGCCGACCGTGACGAACGCCTCGTCGTGCTCGATGGCGACCTCGCGAACTCCACGAAGGCCGACCTCTTCGCGACCGCCCACCCGGAGCGCTTCTTCGAGATGGGCATCGCCGAACAGAACATGCTCGGGGTGGCAGCCGGCATGGCGACCACCGGCTACGTGCCGTGGATCAGTACCTTCGCCGCCTTCGTCGCCAAGCGCGCGCTCGACCAGATCCGTGTCGTCATCGCGCAGCCGGGCCTGAACGTGAAGATGTGCGGCGCCTACAGCGGCATCCTCACCAGCAAGACGGGCAAGACCCACCAGTCGATCGAGGATCTCGCCGTCTTCCGGGCGATGCCGAACGTCGTCACCATCGTTCCCGCCGACGCCGTGGAGCTGAAGGCCGCGATGGCGGCCATGATGGACGATCCCCGTCCGACCTA